>CATPBY010000382.1 GCA_955652845.1 uncultured Terriglobales bacterium
ACCTGGACTCGCGACGCCGACTTGCCGTCGCCTTCAAGCTTAAACATGCCAATCGTGCTCTTTTCCTGGCCAAAAGTTGGGCGTCCGGTGAAGAGCACACTCGCTATGCGCTCCAGGTCAATAGTGCCGTCGACACTCAGGTCCGGCACCGCGCCCTGGGGAAGGCCGCCGTTGAGGGCCACGTCCACGGTGCGCGTTCCATTCTGCACCGAGGGATCGATTCTTATGACTTTGCCTTCGATGAAACCGTTATGGGTATCGACCATCACCGGCTGGCCCAGTTGCACGTCCCTGGTCTGGGTTTCGGGAATCTTCAGCTCAGCCTTTAGGCGATCTGGGTTTGCGACTTTGGCGATGGTGGTGCCAGCTGGTACCTGCTGTCCTTCCTGCAGCGTGTTCCCGTTGAGGGTAAGCTCCTGCAGGATGCCGTTCATGCCCGCCTGCACCTTGAGCATGTTCTTCTGCTTCAGCTGCAGCTCATAAATCGCACGCGCCTCCTCCACTTTTGCTTTTTCAGCGGCAAGTTGCGCTTCCAGTTGTTTCTGCGCGTTCGCATAGCGTTGCTGCTCGATATCGGCGCGAATCGAGAGCTGCCGTGAGCTTCCGGTGGAAACTTTCAGCGCCTGGTCGGAGAGCACTCCAAGCTTTTCCAGCTCGCGGTCGGTCTCTGCTTTCATCTTCGCATCGTCCGCATCCTGTTCCGCCTTGGCGGCATTCGCCTTCTGGTCCAGCACCTGGCTTTCGAGCGCGACTTCCAGGTTGTGGTATTGCGCCTCTTCGGCACGTAGTTTCCACTCGGCGTCAAAGGCCTGTTGCTCCACTGTGGGGTTGTTCAAAATGACGAGTACGGTATCCGCCTTAACCTGGGTTCCGGGACGCACCAGGATCTTCTCCACGCGCCCGTCCGTGATGGTCGGGATCCAGCGGATCTCTTCTGGAGTAAGGGTACCGAGACCATGAACCTGTCTAACCATGGGACCGCGCTTGACTGTGTCGATCCAAAGACCTGAACGGTCGACGGACGGGGCTGCCGGTTTGAGCTTCGAAACTCCCATTGTGATGCCGGCGATCAGAACCACTCCCGCGGCGGCGTAAATGATCTGGCGCCGCCTGCGGGCCTTTGCTGCGAATGGTCGAGGAACATCCATAAAGCCGTTAATCCCGTAAAGCCTGAAGTGGATTTGTTTTTGTCGCCCGCCAGGCGGGCAAGAAACATGCCGCCAGGGATGCGGTGGTGATAACCAAAAACGCCGAGCCGAACGATAGCGGGTCGCGTGGGCTGACGTTGTAAAGCAGGTAGCCAAGCAACCGCGTTGATGCCAGCGCCACCGCTGCGCCCCCGATAATTCCGGCCACCGTCAAGGCAAGGCCACGCGACATTACCAGTCGCAGCAGGTGCGATGGGGTAGCGCCCAGAGCCATACGTAACCCCAGCTCGCGCGTGCTCTGAGACACTGAATATGCCATGACGCCATACATTCCGATGGCAGCTAGCAGCAGCGCCAATCCGCCTAACACACCCACTAAAGTTACGGCGACCATTTGCGGTGATGTAGAGCGATCCACCTGTTCCTGCAGGGTGATTACTTCGAACAGCGCCAGATTTCTGTCCAAGGAGTGCAGCTCGCGGGTCAGTGCCGCCGCCATCGTCTCCGGACTTACGCGCGTCCGGATTTGCAAGCCCGGCGATATGGCGAAATTCTGGAGCAAAGGCACATAGAAAAACGGGGTGGGCGTCTCCCGAACGCTCAGATACTTCGAATCTTTTGCCACGCCGACCACTTGCATCCATCGTCCCTTGACCTGAACGCGCTGGCCAATCGGATTTCTTGCGGGCCAATATTTCGCGGCCATAGTTTCATTGACGATGGCAACCAGTGGAGCTTTCTCGTCGTCCGCGCGATTGAATTCGCGTCCAGATGCCAGAGGAATTCCCATGGTCACCAGATAATCCGGACCGACTTCGTTGTACTGCACAATTGGCTGCTCCTCCGGCGGGGGTTGATAGCCATCCACCGCAATCGGGGTGGAAGAAAAGCTCCCGTAGCTGAGCGGTGTCATTCGCGCAAAGGCTGCCGATTCGACGCCGGGTAATGCCTTCACGCGATTGAGGAGCTCGTCCTGGAAATTCCGGGCGCGCGGCGCATCATATCCGGCTGACACCAAATTGACGGCGGTGTGCAACACCTCGTGTGTCGAAAAACCCGGGCTGGTAGTTCTTATCCGCTTAAGGCTCTGCAGCAAGAGCCCTGCCCCGACCAGCAAAACGAAACTCAGCGCCACTTGCAGCACCACCAGAGCGGAGCGCACCCACGTTCTCCGGCTTCCACTAACGACGCCTCCCGACTCAGCTCGCAAGGCGCTCGCGAGATCGAGGTCGCGGGTTTGCATTGCGGGCACCAGGCCGAGCAGGAGCGTCGCGATAAGGCAAACCCCGGCGCTCAGCGCCAACACACGCCAATCGACTTCGCCGGGCAGGTACATGGCCACGCCTCCGCGTGCCGGCAACAGCAACACGAGCGCATGCCGGCACCAGTAGGCAACCAGCAAGCCACCGGCTGCGCCAAAAGCCGCAAGAATCAGTCCTTCAGTGACGAGTTGCTTCACCAGGCGGCTGCGACGCGCGCCAATGGCCAGCCGGACGGTCATTTCGTGACGTCGCGCGAAGGACCGGACCAGCAGAAGATTGCCGACGTTGGCGCATGCGATGAGCAGGACAAAAATGACCACTGCGAGCATGATTTCCAGCGTGGGGAGAAGAGTGTTCGCATTGTTGAATGGCGTTTGCCATAAAGGCCACAGCTTGATACCGCGGCCGCGGTTTGTCTCCGGATAATCCGCCTGCAATCGTTTCGCTACCGCGGTCATCTCTTCCTGCGCTTGCTGGCGGGTCACGCCCGGCTTAAGCCGCACATATGCTTCGATCCAGCGTGCGCCGCGATCTTCCAGTTTGTAGCCGCCGCCCTCGAAGACCTCCTCCATGGACGCGGGTACCCAGAACTGCATAGCCCAGCCAACGAAGGTGCCATAGAAGCCGGGCGGGGCGACACCAACAATGGTGTGCAGCACGCCATTAAGCCGCTGCGTTTTGCCGACGATTTTGGGATCACCCCTGAATCGTTTTTGCCATAGCTGGTAACTGATCACCGTCACCGGATGAGCGTTGCGTCCCGTGTCTTCGCCGGGTTCGAATCCGCGGCCAAGCATAGGACGGACCCCGATAGCATCAAAATAGTTCGCCGACACGATGCTTCCGGTGGTCACGTCGGCGCGGTCACCAATACTGAGGGTGGTGCCGGTGATCTTGGTCACAATCAATGAGTCCAGTAGCGTGCAGCTTCTCTGCAAATCGAGGAAATCCGGCCAGGAGAGCGCGGTAGGGCCTTCCTCGCCGCGCGCTGTTCCGGTGAGAGCGAGCAGTCGCTCCTGGTGGGCTACGGCTGGGTAGGGACGAAACAAAATTCCTTCAACCCAGCTAAACACAGCCGCATTGGCACCGATGCCCAGAGTCAGACAGAGGATCGCCAACAGCGCAAAGCCCGGACTGCGACGGAGCATCCGGAAGCCGAAGCGGAGATCGGCGATGAACTCATGCACGATGTGAAAGTGGCGAGTCTCGCGGCACTGTTCTTTAACGCTCTCGATTCCCCCAAACTCCAGTTGCGCGCGCCGCTCGGCTTCCGCTATTGGCACGCCCGAGCGCTGCAAGTCGGCGGCGCGTTCCGCGATATGAAACCGGAGCTCCTCTTCCATCGAGTGGTCAAGACGCCCGCGGCGGAACAACCGGTCCAGCACGAACTGCACCGGCATAAATCAGACCTCCTCCGGTTGCGCATTGAGGACGGTGGCCATGGCAGAGGCGAGGCGATTCCAGGTATCGGTCTGCTGGCGGAGGTACTTCTCACCTTTTCGGGTGAGCCGGTAATACTTGGCGCGCCGATTATTTTCAGACACGCCCCATTCCGATGCCAGCATGCCCTTTTCTTCCAGCCGGTAGAGGGCCGGGTACAGTGCGCCCTGCTCCACCTCGAACGCGCCCCTCGAGATTTGCTGGAGGCGAAGCATCACCCCAAAGCCGTGCAACGAGCCCAGCGACGCTGCCTTCAAGATCAGCAAATCCAATGTGCCGGGGAGAATGTCAGCGGAGTTGGTCATTGGCCGTCCTTGCCTAATCGACTTAGGGAAGTTATCATCCTCTCCCCTAAGCTGTCAAGGGGAGCGAGGTTTGGGGATCTCGCCCAAGTCGTTGTTCTAAGCTGCGCGCTGGATCCCTCGCGTAGCTGGAGAAAACGCGGTCCTTCGGGATGACGTCCAATGAGCTAGTCCAATGAACTGCTGGTCCAAGGAACTGAATGACAGCTGTTCGGTAGCGAACGCTTTCACTTGTACGACGTTATTTAGAAGTGGCTACAGTGTTGACCTGAGTGACGGCGCGTTCTACGGCCGGTAGGCTGAGATCTCTTGAGGATATACGGCTGGATTCATGCTTTATACTCTCGGTCGCCAGTCGGAACTTCAATCGATTTTATTCAACGATCGCAACCCGTATAAATTTCGCATCCGCGAGAAGCAAGGAGCAAAAGGAATGAAGCAAGCTTTGAGAGTGATGGTTCAGGCGTGTTTGCTCGGGTGCCTGGTGATAGGAACCCTGTCATATGGACAGGATACTTCGACAGAACAGGCCGCTCCCGACAACACCAAGATTAACCAGCGGGATAAAAATAAAGCTGAGCCTACGGCCGATCAACAGAAAGAAAATCGGCCCGACCGGGAAATCACGCGCCAGATTCGGCGTTCAATTGTCCAGGACAAAAACCTATCCACCTACGCCCACAACGTGAAGATCATCTCGCAAAACGGAATGGTCACACTCAAGGGGCCAGTGCGGTCGGATGAGGAAAAGGCTGCGGTTGAAGCCAAAGCAGCTGAAGTTGCTGGTAAAGATAAAGTGAC
>CATPBY010000383.1 GCA_955652845.1 uncultured Terriglobales bacterium
CAGTCTGGAGGACCTGCGCGGCTTCAAGCGGATTGGCGCGTTGCTGCTGGTGGCATCCAAGCCTGATTTAAGAACTCCGGCGCCGGGTTACACTATTTATTAGCGGCTAACCCATTTGGCTCGGAGAGCGGAGTACGAAAACAGGTGGCGTAATCACCGGTTTTGGACACTAATCAAACAATTTGGCTGAGAGTCACGGGCATGATCGAGACGCAGTTTCGTAGGCGTAGTTCAGCGATTCGTAGTTCCAGCTCCCGAACCGTTGCGCCGTGAAGCACAAAGCCGAGCTTCGCTTAGCCGACAGCCGAGGGCGGCTGCCCCCGCGCGGCCGGTGGCGGACTACTTCACCAGGCGGTTATATTTCTTCAGCACTTCCCGCAAGCGTTCGTGGGGCAACGCGATCACTGTGTGGTTGTCGATGCCGGTCATGGTTTCAGCCGCCACCATGGCATTGATCACCGCTTCTTCCGTGGCTTGCACCGTTGCCAGAAAAACCGAGTCGAGAGAATCGTTGGCGAGCATCGTCACTTGGTGAGGGACGCCTGGGGAAATCGCTCCAGGGTTGGCAGTGGAGAAAGCGATAAAGATGTCGCCAGAGCCGTTCCCGCCGTAGCTGCCGACTCTTCCTAACCCGAGGGTCACGTGCTTTGCTACCCGCTTCAGTTGCGTTGGGATCAGCGGGGCGTCGGTGGCGACCACCACGATAATCGACCCGACATCTTTTTTGCGACGCTTGTTCTCGGGAATCTCACGGCCCACCGGCACCCCCGCAACGCGGAGTTGGTCTCGATCGCCGTAATTGCATTGCACCAGCACCCCAACCGTATACGTGCCATCTTTTGCGTCGAGCACTCGCGACGCGCTCCCGATCCCGCCTTTGAAGTCGTTGCAGATCATACCGGTGCCCCCGCCAACATTGCCCTCCTCAACCGGGCCAGCATGGGCGCTCTCGAGAGCCTTGAAAACATGCTCCGGCTTGACGTGGAATCCATTGATGTCATTCAAGTCACCATCCCAGGTTTCGGCTACCACCGCCGCCGACCACCAATAGTCTTCCTGGTCCGGGACTCCGCGCTTTACTTTCCACGCGATGACCGCATCGCGCACGACGCCGACGCTGTGGGTATTGGTGATCATGACTGGCCCGTTGAGGAAACCGGAATCCTCAAGCCAGGTGGTGCCGGTCATCTCGCCAGCCCCGTTTTCGGTGAACCAGCCTCCGAAGACGGCGTCATTGGAGCCCTTGCCGCGCGGAAAGATCGCAGTGACCCCGGTGCGAACAGGTCCAACGCCTACCTTCAACGGACCTTTTCCGGAGATAAGCGTAGTGTGCCCCACCTCGACTCCTTTCACATCGGTAATGGCATTCAGCGGACCTGGCTGGCCGTCGAAGGGAACTCCCAGGTCTCGGGCTCGTGGCTTGCTCTGTGCCATGGCCGAAGTCATGAAGAAGATCGCGACAGAAATACAAACCGCCCCAGGCAGTTTCAGCATCAAAGACCTCCAGATAAGCTGCAGAAGTATAAAGTAGCGGGGGCATCGGCTCTGGGTCACACATCCTATATCGGAGGGAAGAATGGAAAACTGGAAGCGGGCACTACTGGCGGGTGCAGCCGGAACCAGCGCGGTCATGTTTTTGAAAGGTAACCGGACGGCAGGTCTTCTTCTGGCTGGAGTGAGTGTCGCGATGCTGGCGTCGGAGTATCCGGAGAAGTTTGCCGAGTTCCGCGAGAATCTGCCGCAGTACGTGGATCGCGGAATGAAGTTTCTGGATACGGCCTCTCGCGCCGGAGAGCGTCTCGCCGAAATCGCAGGAAACCGGAGTTCAGGCTGGGTTGAGGCGCTGCTGGAGAGCTGAATTACTCGATCCCGAGTTGCTTTCGTGCGTCCGGGCTCAGTCGTTCCGGCGTCCACGGCGGATTCCAGACCACGTTGACGGTCGCGTTGCGCACGCCGGGCATCTGCTCTACACGGGCTTTAACCTGCTCTCCAATCATGACGTGCGAGGGACATCCTTGCGCGGTCAGGGTCATGTCAACCGTAACGTCCTGCCGGTCTTCAGGCGCAGGTTCAAAACGCACGTTATAAATCAGGCCCAGATCAACGATATTCACCGGAATTTCCGGATCGTAGCATTGCTTCAACGCGCTCATAACTTCTTCTTCAGTCAGGGCAGCCATCGGTTCTCCTCAGTTGCACAGGACGCGAAAATCTCGTGAGATTCTCTTTAGTCTAATCGATCTGCTAAGGTTGCGCCCATGGCAATGACCCCGGAACTCAAGAAGAAGATCCAGTTGGTCTTAATGGCGGCGACGGCGCTGGCTGCCGGCCGCACCACGTACATCCTGTACCAGCGCCACGCGGAGAAAGTGCGTCAACAGGCTAACACGCAGGCATCAGCTCTTGATCCCGACTATTACGTGACCCCTAAGAAACTCTACCCGTATGACCTGAAATCAGCACGACAACTTACCCAGCAGCCGGTGTGGGTGAAGGAAGGCTACCGCTACAGTTACTATTCGTACGATCGAGGAACCCGTCGCGCCGACTTCTCGCGCGAAGTTGGACAACTGCTGCCCATCGAAAAATTGCAGATTCAAGACGTAGTCACTGATGTAACGCCGGGCGCTGCTGATCAGCGCCAGATCATGGCTGTGTTCGATAAAGACGGCAAGAGTTATGCCTTTCCCGTCGGGTCAGTCAAGGGAAGCAGTTTCCAGATTTATTCTGACGAAATGCTCTACATCGAGGACCCGCGCGCGCTTTATAAACACTGGCCGGCGGAGGTCTGGGATGCCATCGAGAAGCACCAGGTGAAGCCCGGCATGAACGAAATCCAGGCCGACTTCGCGGTGGGGATGGGGATTCCGCAGCGCTCGGATGATCCCGCGGTAAAGACTGTGAACTATCCCAATGGCGGCAAGTCTTTGCGGGTGACGTATCGGGATGGCAAGGCGGCGGAGATTGGTCCCGGCCCTGCCGCTGAACTCTATTTTACTTTTGGCGAATCCGCATCGGCAGCCTTTTCCTCATCGGCGTGGATCACACCATCTTCTTCCGCATAAAAAGAGCGATGCTGGGCATCCAGCTGCTTGGGTGTCATGGTCAGTTGGAAGCCGTTTTTATGCGACCGGAAACCGGCCGTGTAGTCTCCACGTTCCGGGTTTACCATGCGCCGGGTGAACGATCCGGTGTGGACCAGGTCGGCGAGCGTGGCTGCATACTTGCCGTTCTTTTTCTGATAAAGCTTTTGAGCCCGCAGCACCGTCCGCATGTAGCCCAGGGCGGCAGACTCGGAATCAGAGCGCGCCGGGTCCCCGGGAAACTTAGGTTGATAGGTGCTCTGCGCACCGGCCACGAAGGCCGCGGCAAGCGCCAGAGCTGTAATCCCGCCGACTATCGTTCCATACCGCAATTTCATGAGTTTTTCCCCAGTCCAGACCGGGCTTCCAGCATGTTACCCCCGTAATTTCCAATCCATTACTGAGCTTTTCATTGGATCGGACTTGCGTCTATGCTAACGGCAGTTACTCAACTAGGCAAACCTATGAAGGCTGCAACCGCAATGAAAGCTGCACCGGCTAAAAAGCCGCCGATCCGTATTGCCGTGGTGGAAAGCGATCCCCTACGGTTTGTGGGATTTCGCGCTCTGTTCGATTCGGAGCCGGATTTCGAATTGATCTCAGCCTCGCTTCCCGACATTGGCACGCTGCCGGACATTGATTTGATCCTGCTGGGCAACCGCAGCGGTCATAACCTGTTCGATTTGATGGCCAGCTTTAAGGCCACGCGGCCCGACCTGCGCATCATCGTCACCGGCTCTGGAGTCGATGAAGAGACCATTCTCAAGGCCATCGCTTCCGGGGCCAAAGGCTATGTGGATGAGGCCGCCTCGCCCGCCGAGTTTGTGCAGGCGATCCGGGTGGTCAATCAGGGATCGGTGTGGGCGCCCCGGCACGTTCTGTCCATGTTTATCGAGCGGGTCAGTTCGGCCCCTGGGCGCGTCTTTCCCGCTGGCCGGGTGACTTTCACCGACCGCGAAAAAGAAGTGCTGGAGATGCTGGTTGCGGGCCGCTCCAATAAAGAAATCGGCTCTGCTCTGGGTATCGAGGAGCGCACAGTTAAGGCGCACGTGGCAAAGTTGATGCGCAAAGTGGGAGTGCAGAACCGCATTGCGCTTTCGGTGCATGCCATCACCCACTCGCTGGTTACCGCGAAGTAGCTTTAACATAACATTCGCAAGCTGTTCCCCCCAACGGCTCGATTTCCCTTTCCGATTCCGCTGAATTCTGCTGCCATCTAACCGCAGTCTTCGTCTATGCTCTGTACCGCGAACTTCTCATTACGGTAGCAAGGAGACAATGCGTGCGCAGATCGATTTCTGGTTTCCTACTGACCATCCTTTTAATGGCTGCCCATCTGAATATTTACGCGCAATCTGCTTCCACCCCGCCGCCGGGTTCGGCGCTAGCGCAACCCGATCACTTCGATCTGAACGCGATTGATTCCTCGCTCGATCCCTGCGTGGATTTTTATGAGTACGCCTGCAAGAAGTGGACAACCGCTAATCCCATTCCCCCAGATCAGTCACGCTGGTCGCACGCCGGGAAGCTGAACCTTTGGAACCCGGCGGCATTGCGGGATGCCCTGGAGAAGGCCGCGGCCAGTGATTCGCAGCGCAGCCCGGTGCAGCAAAAAATCGGCGACTACTATGCCTCCTGCATGAATGAAACCGAAATTAATGCCAAAGGCATCGCCGCCATCCAGCCGGAGTTGGACCGCATCGCCGCCCTGCAAAACAAGTCGCAGCTTGCGGGGGAAATAGCCCATATGCACCTCATAACCTTTACCCTGGCTGCGGGCACCGACTCTGGCGCAACGACGGCAATGTTTGGTTTCAGCGCCGGCCAGGACCTTGACGACGCCACCAAAGTGGTCGCGCAGGCGGATCAGGGGGGCCTCGGACTGCCTGACCGCGACTATTACTTCAAAAGCGATGCCAAGTCCGTGGAAACGCGCCAGCAGTACGTCGCCTACCTGCAAAAGCTGTTTGCGCTGCAGGGAGAAAATGCCGCTACCGCGAGCGCTCATGCCAAGACCACGATGAATATGGAGACCGCACTGGCCAAGGGTTCGATGGATATCGTCAAGCGCCGTGATCCCGCCAACCTGAATCACAAATTGTCGCTCGACCAGCTTCGCGCCCTGACTCCTGATTTTTCGTGGGATGACTATCTGAAAGGTATCGGCGCGCCGGCGCCGGATCACTATCTGGTCGCAGTGCCCGACTTCTACAAAGGGATGGACCGGCTGATCGCTACGGCCCCGCTTGAGGATTGGAAAACTTATCTTCGCGCCCGGTTGGTGAGCACGTCGTCTCCTCTACTGGACCAATCTTTTGTGGACGCGAACTTCGATTTCTACGGCCGCAAGCTGATTGGACAGCAACAGATCCGGCCGCGCTGGCGGCGTTGCACCGAGGCTATAGATCGGGACCTGGGCGAGGCGCTGGGTCAGGCCTATGTCGAGCGCACGTTTGGCCCGGAGGACAAACAGCGCATGCTCAAAATGGTGCACGAACTCGAAGAAGCGCTGGCCGCCGATATTCAGCAGCTCGATTGGATGAGTTCCACCACCAAAAAAGAGGCACAGGCAAAGCTTAAAGCTATTGAGGACAAGATCGGCTATCCCAACCACTGGCGCGATTATTCGAGTGTCAATATTGTGCGTAGTGACGCCGTGGGCAACGCCTATCGCAGCGGCCAGTTTGAGTTGCACCGCCAGCTTGCCAAAATCGGCAAACCGGTCGATCGCGCGGAATGGGGCATAACTGCGCCAACGGTCGACGCTTACTACGATCCGCAACTCAATACCATCAATTTCCCAGCGGGTATCCTGCAGCCACCGTTCTTTGACAAGCAGGTCGATGACACGGTGAATTTCGGCGCTATCGGCACCGTCATTGGTCACGAACTCACGCATGGTTTTGACGATCAGGGCCGCAAGTTCGATTCCACCGGCAACCTGCGGGACTGGTGGACGGCCGAGGATGGCAAGGAATTCGAAACCCGAGCCAAGTGTGTGGCGGACGAGTATTCGAGCTTCGAGGCCACGCCGGGCACGAACGTCAATGGCAACCTGACGCTGGGGGAAAATACCGCCGACAATGGTGGGGTCCGTATTGCCTTGATGGCGGCAGAAAAGCAATTGGCCGCCGAAGGCAAGAGTGACGAGAAATCTCAAGGCTTCAGGCCCCAACAAAATTTTTTTATTTCCTATGGGCAGACATGGTGTGCCAATTGGACGGCAGAGAATTTACGCGTGCTGGCTCAGTCCAACCCGCATTCGCCGCCGCGCTGGCGGGTGAATGGCGTAGTCTCGAACATGCCGGAATTTCAGAAGGCGTTCGGCTGCAAAAAGGGACAGCCGATGGTGCGCGAGAACGCTTGTCACGTGTGGTAGGGGTGGCGAGTCTCGATGGTTACTTTAGGACAATGACCTGCGTAATCTTGCTGGGTTTCTAGCCCTGTCCCATACTCGTCTCACATACCACAGAACCTGGGAGACGGGGTTGGGAGTGGAGATTTAGGGTCACCACTGCTAGCCCCGATTTTTTTCTCCAGGCTCAGGGCAATTCTGCCCGCAAAGCAGTATCGCAGTGGATAACCCGCCATTCCTTTCTTGCCAGAATCCTTTAGAATCAAAAGTATCGAATGCCAGGAAATCTGAGGACAGCGGAAAGCCGAGGATCAATGAAGCTACTTCTAGTTCTGTGGGTTGTGACCTGTACGGCCGCGGTAGCATTCGCGGCAGGTGAGAAAACCAGCAACGGCAAGGCTGCAGACCGAGTCAAATCGGCGGCAACGGTTCTGGATGAAATCGAATCTGCCCCCGACCAGGGTATTCCTGAAGAGGTATTGGGGTCGGCGGAATGCGTGGCCGTGGTGCCATCGATGATCAAGGGAGGCTTCATTTTCGGCGCCCGCTTCGGCCGCGGCGTTGCCAGTTGCCGCACTCCAAAGGGCTGGAGCGCGCCGGCATTTTTCAGCATCAAGGGCGGCAGTTTCGGGCTGCAGATCGGTGGGCAGGCGGTTGACCTGGTTATGCTGATCATGAATGACAATGGTATGAAAAACTTGCTCAGCAGCAAGTTCAAGCTGGGGGCGGACGCCAGCGTGGCTGCAGGCCCAGTGGGGCGTCACGCCGCGGCGGACACGGACTGGAAGCTGCGCGCCCAGGTGCTCAGTTATTCGCGTGCGCGTGGGATTTTCGCCGGACTCGAGTTGAGCGGGGCCGTGGTCGATCAGGATAAAGACAGCACCAGAGAATTCTATGGTCGCATGGTTCCTTTCAAGACATCTCTGACCGGAAGCGTAGAGGCTCCCGCGGGCGCTTATCCATTTCTGAATAGCTTATCCAAGTGGGCGAAGTCAGCCGCGACCAAGTAATGTTATTCAGCCGCGCTGGATCACGGTTAGAATTAACAGGCATCTGCTCAGTTCCCGCATTTAACAGAATTTTCCCGAATGCTACCGTCGCCAGTCTTTCTCCATGCGTCAGCGACTTGAGTACGCGCTTGCGTACCTGATTATCAAGTTTGTAGGAGCGCTGCCTCGTCCCCTGGCGCGGGCGGCGGCTATTGGTCTCGCCTGGACGGTGTATGTTGTCCACGCTCGCTTGCGCCTTGTGGGCACTCGCAACCTGGCGTTTGCGTTCCCGGAAAAAAGCCGCAGCGAACGCGCCCGCATTTTGCGAAGCGTATTCACGTCGTTCGGACGGCAATTGGCTGAAGTATGTCTGTTTCCCAAGTACACACGCGAGAACGTCTCCCAGGTTGTGGTCTATGACGGGTTTGAGAATTTCGAGCAGGCGCTGGCGAGCGGCAAAGGCGTGCTGTTCCTCACCGCTCACCTTGGTGGGTGGGAGCTCTCGGCTTTCGCCCACTCGCTCTATGGACATCCGCTGCATGTGGTGATGCGGCCCTTGGACAATGTTTATCTAGATCGCATGACGCGTCGTTATCGCACCATGCACGGCAACCAGATGATCGACAAAGATGACAACGTTCGGGGACTGCTCACGGCGATGAAAGCGGGAGAAACTGTCGGCATTCTTATGGATACCAATATGACCCCGCCGCAGGGAGTATTCGTGGATTTCTTCGGCATCCCTGCCTGCACCGCGAGCGGAATCGCGCGGATTGCGATGCGGACCGATGCGGCCGTGGTTCCCGGTTTCACCATATGGGATCCGGCACTGCGCAAATACCGCCTTCGTTTCGATCCTGCGGTCAAGCTGGTTCGAACCGGCGATGACGATGCCGACATCATTGCCAACACCGCCGTGTTCACTAAGGTTATCGAGGATTACATACGGCGCTATCCCGATCAGTGGCTATGGGTTCACCGGCGCTGGAAGACGCGTCCGCCGGGGGAACCGGGGCTTTACTAACTGTTCCCACCTCGAACGTTTGTGACAGATTGCGATGTTACGAGAAGATCCATTTGAAAATACCCTAACTTCTGTTTCTAATTGACTTGCTTGATTTTATCGACGTAGCATCCGCGCCAATGATTGGCCAGACGATTTCGCATTACCACATAATCGAAAAGCTCGGCGATGGCGGCATGGGAATCGTCTACAAGGCCGAGGACGTCAAACTTGATCGTTTTGTTGCTCTCAAGTTCCTGCCGGACGAAGTGGCCAAAGATCAACAAGCTCTTGCCCGCTTCCAGCGCGAAGCCAAGGCGGCTTCTGCATTGAACCATCCCAATATCTGCACCATCTACGAAATCGATGATCAGCACGGCCAAACGTTTATTGCTATGGAATTTCTGGATGGATTGACATTGAAGCATCGCATTGCGGGTCGGCCGCTGGAAATTGAGACGGCCCTGGCGCTTGCCATCGAGATTGCCGACGCGCTCGATGCTGCGCATGAAGGGGGAATCGTCCACCGTGACATCAAGCCTACGAACCTTTTCGTGACCAGGCGCGGGCATGCCAAGATCCTCGATTTCGGCTTGGCCAAGGTTACGTTGCGCAGCTCCCGGGTCGGCGAAGGAGCAACCGCGACCATTCAAGGGATACCGCTGAATGAACA
>CATPBY010000384.1 GCA_955652845.1 uncultured Terriglobales bacterium
AAAACTCGTCAGGAGTATAGAAGCGGGCGATAGGCAAGTGGTCGCGAGACGGCCGCAGGTACTGTCCGATCGTCAGGATGTCTACCGCCCGGGACCCGAGGTCTCGGAAAACCTCAACCATTTCCGACATCGTTTCGCCGAGGCCTACCATGACTCCAGACTTGGTCACCATTCCGGGCGAGAATATCTTGGCATTCTTCAAGAGCAGCAGGGTGCGTTCATACCGCGCGCCGGAACGCACCACACGATACAATCGCGGAACCGTTTCAGTATTGTGGTTCAGTACATCCGGCCTGGCTTGAAGGACAATCTTCAGGGCATCGTCAAGACCCTGGAAGTCGGGAATCAGAACCTCGATGCGGCAGCCTGGCGTCAGTTTTCTAATCTCGGATATGGTTTCAGCGAAAATGCGCGCCCCGCCCAGATTGTCGTCATCGCGATTCACGCTGGTGACAACTGCGTGTTTGAGACCAAGTGTGGCGACAGCCTCGCCTACGCGGCGCGGTTCATCCCGATCAATCGATCCAGGCTTGCCCTTTGGCACCGCGCAAAAACCGCAGCGCCGGGTGCAGATGTCTCCCAACAGCATGAAAGTAGCGGTGCGATGGTTCCAGCATTCTCCAATGTTGGGACACTGGGCCGATTCGCAGACCGTATGCAGTCCTAGCCCCCGCGCCAGTTTTTTCAGATTGTGGAAGTTCTCGCCGGCTGGAGCTTTCGCCCTCAACCAATCCGGCTTCGGTTGCCGGAGCGGGGGCCCAACTGCAATCTGCACAAGTTGAGGGGCGCCAGCCATATTCGTAGCCTAATTCTACCTGCTGCGGCGGTTGGACGTCATTCCGGAGGGAGGTCGAAGAAATTGTGGCGACGCGGAGTTGGGGCGGGTGCCACCGACGCAATGAGAACTACCACCCGATTCTGCTAAGGGATCGCCGGGACTTCAGGCGGGGACGTTTCAGTTCTCCAGGTAAGCGTCTATCCACTCCTTGATGCGGACGCGGCGCTCATCATGGACGTCATAGCGAACCCCAAAGCTTTTGCTATTGGGCTTGCGCCAAGTCACGGTGCCCCGGACCCAGATGCGAGGCAATGTCAGCAGCGCGAATGAAATTTCCACGTTCGTACCTATGGAAATATCCTCCCCGCTTTTCATCGACATGCCACCGGAGCTGATCTCCTGGCTGGTCGCGGTGAAGCGGCGATTGTCCGCGGTCACCAGAGAAATTTCCGTGATGACCGGGATACGCACGTAACGGCGAAACTCGTGCAACACCAGCATCTGCGTTGCCCTGACCAGTTTCAGCGCCGCAGGCCGCTCCAGGGGTTCGTTAAATACGGCGTTAATACCGTACTTGGAATAGCGCATTGCCTCCTGCGCGCTGGCGCCGATGCCATAAATCACGATGCGGCTGTTTGATGGCGAGGTGCGCGCGGACTCCATAGCCGCTTCGGCTTCGGGACCCAACTTCAATACACAGGCTTCAAACTTCTCTTTTTTCAGCCGTTCCGCGACGTTGCCCGTCAACATCACCACTTCGACTCCGAACTGGCGGAAGCAATCCGTCAGAATCAGCCGGGCCGGATCCTTGAGATCGACGAACGCGACCCGGGCTGCTGCTTTCTTGCTGGGAGGGATAGGGGCAAGGGCGGTTCCAAAGGATTTGTCCATAGAATGGTGGATTATGGCTCTGGAACCCCATTCTGGGCTGCCTTTCGCGCCTTGGCAAACGGTTAAAAGGCCAATCCTGGGGTACCAAGGTGTCATTACCAGGAATGAACTGACGAGTGAAAAATGGCCCTTGTCGGCGCTAAAGTTTTTTCAGTAGAGAAGGCGATTCGCACCCAGCGGGTATTGACTCAAGTCCGCAGTGTCACGCCCGGCGTGCCCCCTCCTCGCGCCTTTTGCGAAGGGCGGGAAGTACGAGCGCTCAGATTTTCATTGTCTAATCTGCGTCTAATCTGCCCAGCGCCGGAACAGCAGCGCTCCGTTAGTTCCTCCGAAGCCGAAGGAATTTGACATGGCGTATTCCACTTCCGCTTTTCTTGCTTGGTTTGGAACATAATCCAAGTCGCACTCGGGCTCTGGATTCTCCAGATTAATCGTGGGAGGCAGCATCTGATCGCGCAGGGCTAACACCGTGATACCTGCTTCCAGGCCGCCGGCTCCTCCCAGCAGATGTCCGGTCATAGACTTGGTCGAGCTTACACCCAGCTTGTAGGCGTGATCGCCAAAAGCGCGCTTGATGGCGATAGTTTCCAGCTTGTCCCCAATGTCGGTCGAAGTACCGTGGGCGTTGATGTAGTTCACCTGCTGCGGCTGAATCCTGGCATCATTCAGCGTGTTAAGCATGACGCGGTAGGCGCCATCGCCGTTCTCAGCCGGTTGCGTAATATGGAAAGCATCTCCGCTCATGCCGTAGCCGACGATTTCGGCCAAAATCCGGGCTCCGCGCCGGCGCGCAAATTCCAGTTCTTCAAGAATCAGGATGCCGGCGCCTTCGCCGATGACGAACCCGTCGCGTGCCATATCCCACGGCCTGCTCGCCTTTTCGGGAGCATCGTTGCGGGTGGAGAGCGCCCGCATGGCAGCGAATCCTCCCACCCCCATGGGAGTGATGGCGGCTTCGGTGCCGCCCGCAATCATCACGTCCGCATCGCAACGCGCGATGATCTTGCAGGCATCGCCCACCGAGTGCGCGCTGGAAGTGCAGGCGGTGCAGGTAGCTTCGTTCGGCCCTTTGGCGTTGTAGCGGATACTGACATGCCCGGCGGCCAGATTAACGATGGAAGCAGGAATAAAAAACGGAGAAATCTTGCGCGGTCCACCACTCAGCAGATTGATGTGCTCACGCTCGATGACATCGAATCCGCCGATCCCGGACCCGATATGCACCCCGGTGCGGGGGGCCATCTCCGGTGTGACTTCCAGGCCGGAGGCTTTAATGGCTTCATCCGCGGCTGCCATCGCCAGATGGATGAAGCGGCCCATTTTCTTCAGCTCTTTTTTCTCGATGAATTTTAGAGGGTCGAAATTCTTGACTTCGGCCGCGATGCGGCAGGCGAACTGGGAGGCGTCAAACTGGGTGATGGTGGCGACCCCGCTTTTGCCGGCGAGCAGATTGCGCCACACTTCCTCGGTGCTGTTGCCTACACCACAGATCAGGCCAATGCCAGTGACTACGACCCTACGTCCCAACTACTTTCCGCCTTTCGCGTGCTTCCCGATGTAATCGACTGCGTCCTTCACGGTGCGGATTTTCTCGGCGTCTTCATCGGGAATTTCGATTTCGAAAGCCTCTTCGAAGGCCATCACCAGTTCCACGGTGTCGAGCGAGTCCGCGCCCAGGTCGTCCACGAAGGAAGCACTGGGCGTAACCTCGCCCTCGTCCACTCCCAGTTGTTCTACGATGATCTGCTTTACTTTGTCGTCAACGGCTGCCATTGCTTTCCTCGCTCACTGGTGGATCGGCTTAGCTCACTCTGCGCCGGTCAGATCTGCAGGCCCTATGTTTGCTTTAACGCTGAAAATCCGCTATGACTTGCTCACCTTTGCGTGCTTGTCGATATAGTCGATGGCGTCCTGCACGGTACGGATTTTCTCCGCATCTTCGTCAGGAATCTCGACGTCAAAGGCCTCTTCCAGCGCCATCACCAGCTCAACCTGGTCGAGCGAATCAGCTCCCAAGTCATCAACGAAGGAAGCGCTGGGTGTCACTTCGCCCTCATCTACTCCCAACTGCTCGGAAATAATCTGCTTTACTTTTTCCACGCTGTCTTTTTTTTCATCGCGAGTCATGAGAATTCCACCTCCGGGTGCGTTCTGACACGTTGAAAGGGAACGAGTAGTGTAATGGCCCGGCCGAATTGCTGTAAAGGAGAGTTCCGCCGGACAGGCCGCAGGATCGTCCAAGGGAATCCTAACTGCTGGCCGTTACCGGGTCAACGTCTGCAATAACAACCTGAAACTCCAGTGCCTGCTTGAAAGTTTGGGGAGGAAACAGCAGACTGCCTTCATGAGGGCAGTGGTGCAACGGGTGAATGATGCGCGGGTCACGGTTAACGGCGAGTTAACAGGGAAGATTGGATGCGGTCTGCTCGTGTTCCTCGCGGTTACACACAGCGACAGCGAAGAAAATGCTGACTATCTGGCAGAGAAGATTGTGGGGCTCCGGATCTTCGACGATGAGAATGGGAAGATGAACCTGTCGGCGGCTGACGTCGGAGGAGCGATCCTGGTCGTCTCGCAGTTCACACTCTTTGGGGATGTCCGGAGAGGTAAACGTCCTTCGTTCGATGCCGCTGCGCCGCCCGACCAAGCACGCGCACTATACGAATATTTTGTGAGGCGGGTGCGCGCCATGGGCCTGCGCTGCGAAACTGGACGTTTTCAGGAGATGATGCAAGTCGAGCTGGTGAACGATGGGCCGGTGACCATTCTGATCGATACAGCGAAGACATTTTAGTAAGGTCACGAAGCGCTAGACGAATCTTCACCGCAACGTACGCAAGGAGTAAATCGCAAACCACGCAAAGGAGAGCCAATACTCTAGCTGACCACCAGATCCGCAATCCGCACCGCATCGGCACAGGCCCGCACATCGTGGGTGCGAATGATGTGGGCTCCTTTCAGGATGGCGGCGGTTTCGGCCGCCAGGGTGCCGTAGAGGCGATCTGTAAGATCTGCGTCTTTTCCTTGGCGCGCGAGTGCGCGACCAATAAATGACTTCCGGGACACGCCGACCAGCAAGGGATAGCGCAGCTGATGGAATTCTTCGAAGCGCTTCAATAAGGGATAGTTCTCCTCGTGACTCTTGCCAAATCCAAACCCGGGATCCAATACGATGCGCTCGCGTTTTATTCTGGCGATGGTAGCGGCATCAGCCCATTCCCGAAGCTCGCGTTTCACCAGGGTAACGATGTCTCCGGTCGGCGCCAGGTTCCGCCATTCTTCCGGACGGCCGCGCGTATGCATCAGCACCGCGCCGCAACCCAGTTCTGCCAGGGTTTGGGCCATTCTGGAGTCCCAGCGAAAGCCGCTTACGTCGTTTACTATCTCGGCTCCAGCCTCGATGGCTGCGCGGGCCACGGCGGATTTGTAAGTGTCGACTGAAACGAGGGCGTCGCCTCGTTTTTGCTTCAGTGACGCAATCACCGGAATCACCCGTTCCAATTCTTGCTGCTCGGTCACTGCAGGCTTAGCTTCGCTGCCGGTAAGCACGCTGGCTCCCGGCCGGGTCGATTCGCCGCCTATATCAATGATGTCAGCGCCGTCGCGCAGCAGGTTGAGGGCATATTCGACGGCGCGATCGCGATCGAAGTGCGCCCCGCCGTCGGAAAAAGAGTCGGGAGTCACGTTAACTACGCCCATGATTAGGGTGCGTTTTCCTAACTGCATAATGCGCGAACGCAAATGCCACTCAAACACTGGGCGCATGCGGCTGATTCTAAATCAGAGAGGCAGGAGTCATAGCTGGAGTGCACCCTTTGCGGTGCTACAATTAACTGTCGTATGGGTGGCAAACGCGCGCATTTCACGGTAGTTGTCTGCCTGTTGTTGGCGACCCAGCTGCACGCCGCGTCGCGCAAGCCTCTGGCAGCCCGGATCGACGCCATCCTCGCAGAGCCCGATCTGACTCGCGGTTTCTGGGGAATTGAGGTGGTTTCGCTTTCCAGCGGCAAGGTTCTCTACACGCAGAACTCCGAAAAGCTGTTTACCCCTGCTTCCAATACCAAGTTATTCACCACCGCGGCGGCGCTTGCGCTGATCGGGCCAGATTACAACTTCCGCACCACGGTTGAAACCAACGGAACCCTCGACAAGCATGGCAGGCTTACGGGCGATCTGGTGCTGGTAGGACGCGGGGATCCCAATCTTTCGGGCCGTGAATTGCCCTACGCATTACATACAGAGCGAAGCAATCATCCCATTCAAGTTTTGGAACAGCTGGCGGATGAGTTGGTTCGAAAGGGAGTGAAATACGTTGACGGTGACATCATCGCCGACGACTCTTACTTCGCCTTCGAACGCTATGGCGAGGGCTGGAGCCAGGATGATCT
>CATPBY010000385.1 GCA_955652845.1 uncultured Terriglobales bacterium
CATCAGCCCGACCACGGCCGCCGATACCAGTACCAGCCCTAGAAAAGAATGGGTAAAGCCGCGATGGTGGGCAAAACCGAAGACCGGATCCTTGAAGCTTCGTAATACGTCGATGTCCGGCGCTTCCGCGGCCAGCGTAAGTGTGGCCGTGGCCAGCGCGGTCTTGCGATTCATTCCAGCGCGTCCAAGACACGCGCCGGTCAGGAAGTGAGTCACGGGTTCCAAAGTTGCGGAATCTCTTTCTGTAGCCCAATACGAAAAATGCCCGATCAGCTTCAGCGGGAAAAAACCTTAGATGTGGACTGGGCAACTTCCGATGCAGCGCCTATTCCCTTTCAAAGTTGCGATGGTTTCGAGCCATAAGCGGATGGAACCAGCAAGGTGAGTGCGTCTGGAACCATACTGATCTTGGCCGGCAAAGTTCCCAGCAACTCTCCGTCTGCCTCTACGAAGATCCGCGAATTCGTCCGCAATTCGCCGGATCCGGACAACGGCCGACATTTAACCTCGCTGCCGTGCACCAGCTCAATGCCATCGACATTTCGTGGTGTCCGGAGAATGCCGTGCAAAATGTATCGCAGGTAGGCCAACCGGCTGCGAGTGTGAAAGAGCACCAGGCGCAGGTCATCACGGTCGAGAGAGGCTCCCGGCGCAAGCTCTCGCAGAACGCCGCCAAATTCGCGAATACGAACTGCCAGCAGCTGCGAAACCTCAATATGGCGCCTCGCTCCGGCGGCTTCGTCCAACAGTTCCACCGCGTGTTTCTCCAAGCTGAGGGTGAGCCATAAAAGGGTAGCCCGCACGTAATAAGCGGCCATGCCCAGGCGGTTTTTCATCAGCGGGTTCAATTTGTAAAAAAGATGCGCGTCCGCACCTACGCCCGCCGCTACGGTAAAAAATCGGGAAGCGGCGCCACCCGAAAAGTTCCGGTAATCTACGCGACCCACCGCAATGCGCCGAGGTGTGGCGGTCAGCGCTGCGCGGGCTGCAGCCACGGCAGTAAGCGGCAATCCCAAATCATGAGCCAGGGCATTCGCCGTCCCCATGGGAATGATGGCCAGCGCCATCTTGCTTCCCACCAGTCCCTGCAACACGTCGTGAATGGTGCCATCGCCGCCGCAGGCGAATACCGTATCGTAACCCCCCAAGATGGCGCGATCAGTCTGAGGCCTAACATCGGCGGATGCGCGGGTCGCCTCCGCCGACACCTCAACGCCCGCTTCTCTAAGCACTGCCATTGCCGCCTCAACATCCGCCTTCCGACGCTGACGACGGCGGCCAGAAAGCGGATTGTAGAGCAGCATCGCCTTACGCATGAAGGTCAGTGGAAGCAGATTGTGCGCCGCAAAGCGAAAATTGGGCTGACCTGGTCGTTACCATAACCCTGATCTCCAGGAGGCTGGGTGGAATAGAGTAACAGCCCGCGAACGTATTGCGCCCCCTCGCGGTTTTGGCTAAGCTACATCGGACTCGCATCTCACTTATCGCCGGCTTTCGCTTTCATCAATCATTTCAAGGAGGGATACTCCCGTATGATTTACCGGATCGCTTTCCTGCTCGCTCTGTTGATGAGCTTTTGCGCTTTCGCCCAAGAGCATGCGGCCCATTCTCCGGCCAAGCCAGCGACGCTCATGACGGGACTTGGAAACCTTCATCATCCCGTCTCCACCCATAGTCCCGAGGCGCAGCAATTTTTCGACCAGGGATTGCGCCTGATTTACGCCTTCAATCATGACGAAGCGGCGCGTTCATTCCGCCGCGCGGCTGATCTGGATCCTAAACTGGCCATCGCATATTGGGGCATCGCTGAGGCGGTGGGCCCGAATTATAACGATCCCGCCAGCGACGACCGCTTTCAGCAGGCGCACGAGGCTATTCAGAAGGCGGTTGATCTCTCCGCCAACGCGTCTCCCAGCGACCAGGCTTATATTCAGGCAATGGCTCTGCGTTTTCCCGCCGACCTCAAAGCCGACCGCAGGCAGGCGGCGGAGGCATACCACGACGCCATGCGAGAAGTGATGAAGAAATTCCCCGATGATCTGGATGCCGCCACGCTGTTCGCAGAATCTGGCATGGATTTGCATCCCTGGGGCCTGTGGCATCCTGACGGCACGCCGGAGACCGGCACCGAAGAGATCGTGGCCGCTCTGGAATCGGTCATCCGCCGCGATCCCAACCACATGGGCGCGGTGCACTACTACATTCATGCGGTGGAAGCCTCGCCTTCTCCAGAGAGAGCTCTGGCGGGCGCCAACCGGCTTGCGTCTTTGGCCCCTGCCGCCGGACACATCGTGCATATGCCCGCGCATGTTTACATCCGCACTGGAGACTATGCGTCAGCGGTTAAAACCAACCAGGAAGCCGCTGCGGTTGATCGCGCCTACATCAAGTCAAGCGGCGCCCAGGGCATTTATCCGATGATGTATTACAGCCACAACCTGCATTTCATTGCCATGTGTTCTGCCATGAATGGCGATTACGCGGAGGCAAAGAAGAATGCTGACCTGCTGGCAGAGCACGTCGGGCCACATGTAAAAGACATGCCTCCGCTCGAAGGTTTCATGACGATCCCTATGGCCGTGGATGTGCGCTTTCACCGCTGGGACGATATTTTAAAGATGCCCCAACCTGATCCGTCCATGAAGACCGCGACCGTCTTCTGGCACTTCGCCCGGGGCATGGCACTGGCGGCGACCGGGAAGGTCAGCCAGGCGGAGGAGGAGCACAAGATCATTGCCGAGGCCGAGAAAAATACCCCCGAGGATGTCGTGTTCACCATGCCGGTGAACAATAAAGCCAAAGACATCATGAAAATTGCCCAGAACGTTTTGGGAGCCAAGATTGCAATGACCAAGAAAGACAACGCCGGGGCGATCGCCATGCTGACGGAGGCGGTCGCGGTGCAGGACTCACTGAAATATGGCGAGCCTCCCGACTGGTTTTTCCCTGTGCGCGAATCGCTGGGCGCAGCCCTGCTGATGAACGGCGACGCCGCAGGAGCAGAGAAAGTGTTCCGCGCCGACCTGGAGCGCAACCCGCGAAATCCGCGATCGCTGTTTGGATTGCAGGAAGCACTATCCGCTCAGGGACAACAATATGACGCCGGCTTCGTGAAACGCCAATTCTCCGCCTCATGGAAGGGTGGCAGCGTCCCCCTGAATTTGAACGACCTGGTGTAAGGTTCACGTAGGGACAGCCGCCCCCGGCTGTCCGGGCTGACCGATAGCTCAGCTTTGAAGCAGGCGCCTACAGATCATCGAAACCCTGCTCCAGAGCCAGGGATTCTCCTGCCATTGTGGAGATCATTCCCCGGCGACCGGATTTCCCGAACCTGCGCCATCTTTCGCTCCCGAATTCTCCGATGAACCGATAAACCCCGTCGAGCTGCGCTCGACCGGACCACCCAAGGCGGCTGTCCGGTCGCAACTGTGCCGCCTATAATCTTTTTTGCCATGGCTACCGTAACTAAGGACCTGGAAAGAAAAATCGAAGTGCTGCGCGATAAGATCCGGCATCACGAATACCGCTACTACGTGCTCGACGCTCCCGAGATTACGGACGCTGAGTTTGATGTCCTGATGAACCAGCTCAAACAGCTGGAAAACGAACACTCTGTGCTGATCACTCCGGATTCTCCCACCCAGCGGGTCGGCGGCAAAGCGCGCGAGGGCGTGCTTAAAGCCCGCCACTCCTCGCCGATGCTTTCGCTGGACAATACCTACAGCGAAGACGAGTTGCGGAACTGGGACCGGCGAGTGCGCGAGTTGAGTGGCCGCAAAGAGATTGAATACGTCTGCGAACTGAAACTCGACGGCATGTCGCTGGCGCTGCACTACGAAGACGGCTTACTGGTGCGCGGCATCACACGCGGAGACGGCACCACAGGCGAAGATGTCACCCTCAATGTGCGAACGGTTCGCTCGATTCCACTTTCCATCCCCAGGGAAAAGCTGAAGAAAACCGGCATTCCAGCAGACTTCGAAGTGCGCGGCGAGATGCTTATGCCGATCGCCGCCTTCAGGAAGATGAACGAAGAACGGGAGCAGAAAGGGCTCTCCGTCTTCGCCAATCCGCGCAATGCCACTGCAGGCACGGTTCGCCAGCTTGAACCCAGCATCACGGCACAACGCCGCCTGGATTACTTTTCCTACATGCTGCTGAAAGATGGGCAAACTCACTTCGACACGCACTGGAAGACGCTGAATGCCCTCGATGCCGCCGGATTCAAAGTTAATGCCAGTCGAAAACTGGTCAAGAACTTCGCTGAGGTCTGGACATTCATTGAGCAGGAAGAAACCAGGCGCGAAAAGCTCCCTTATGAGATTGACGGAATCGTGGTCAAAGTCGACAGCACATCGCTGCAGGAGGAACTCGGGTACACGGGGAAGGCTCCGCGCTGGGCGATTGCCTACAAATATGCGGCGCGTTCCGGAATCACAAAAATTGAAGAAATCATCGTGCAGGTTGGCCGCACCGGAAAACTGACTCCCGTGGCCATCCTCAAGCCCGTTCCCATCGGAGGTACGACGGTCAGCCGCGCCACGCTGCACAACATGGATGAGATCGTGCGCCTGGGCGTGAAGATCGGCGACTGGGTTGAAGTGGAACGTGGCGGCGATGTGATACCCAAAGTCACACGCGTCGTGGAAGACAAAGATCACTTCCGCGGACACAAATCGTTTCACATGCCGGAGCGGTGCCCGGTTTGTGGCGGGCATGTGGTGCGTACTGAGGGCGAAGCCGATCACCGCTGCGTGAACGCCAGCTGCCCCGCAAAGTTAAGGGAGACTATCCTGCACTTTGCCTCGCGCGGAATCATGAATATCGATGGCATGGGCGAGGCGCTCGTCAACCAACTCACCGAGCGCGGTCTGGTAAAGAACGTAGCCGATATTTATGAGCTCACCAGGGAAGATTTACTTAGCCTCGATCGTTTCGCTGACAAATCGGCGCAAAACATTCTCAATGAAATCGGGAATTCGAAGAAGCTGCCCCTGGAGCGCGTTATTTATGGCCTTGGTATCCGCTTTGTGGGCGAGCGCACGGCGCAGTTTCTGGCGGAACACTTCGGATCAATGGACGCGCTGATGAACGCGAAAGAAGAAGAATTGCTGGAAGTCAATGAAGTTGGCCCGCGCATCGCAGAGAGCATCGCGGAATTCTTTCAGGAGCCGGAGAACCGGGAACTGGTGGAGCGATTGCGCAAGGCCGGCCTGAAGTTCACCGGTAAAAAGAGAGAACGCGGGACCAAGCTTGCCGGCAAGACTTTCGTCCTGACGGGCACACTGGCCCACTACAGCCGCGACGCCGCCAAAAAGCTGATCGAAGAAGCTGGCGGCCGGGTGTCGGGGTCAGTCAGCAAGAAAACCGATTACGTGGTCGCGGGGGACGAAGCCGGTTCCAAACTGGAGAAAGCGAAAGAATTAGGGGTAAGAGTAATAGGCGAAAAAGAAATGCGAGAGCTGGCCGGTTAGCACTTGTGGTCGTGTGGAG
>CATPBY010000386.1 GCA_955652845.1 uncultured Terriglobales bacterium
ATTACCATCAGCCCGCCCATATCCGCGATGCCTCCGGCAACCAGGCCAAATCGGAGTTCGAGCAAAACGAATGCCGGCAGAAGCAACGATCCGGCGAGTAGCAACTCGACCCAGCGCCTCCTCCAGCGGTTGCTCAGAAAAACGTACGGCTGCAGGAACGAAAGCAGAATCGCCAGCAATCCGAATTCGATGAAGTGCGAATGCGCCGCGATCTCGACCGCTTTTTCAGCCTGCAACATCCCATAGGCGTTTACTGACGCGGCAGAAGTGTCCTGGCCCGGGACCTGGTCCAGCATATTTTTCAAGATCACAATTTCCCGATTTTCGTGTTCATACAAATTCACGCCGGCATACCACGCCCCCTGTAAGAAGCCCAACAGCACGAGAGCGGTTCCTCCGGCTAAGAGCATCTTCCGTTCCCAGCTGCGATCCTGGGGCAGATGCGGTTCGGCTGTATCCATTCGCCGGCCGCGAAAGCCGTTCCAGAAGCCCCAGCCTTCTCCGATCAAGGCGATGATCAACAAACCTCCGGCAGAGTCGGCCAGTACGCTTGCCCATCCGAGCGCTGAAAACGGACTGTACGCCAAACCGACATAGTGGATAAGAAAGATTCCTACCGGCAACAGCACTCCTCCGGTCAGCAGCATTTTCGCCAGCACTTTCTTGCGGGATGCGGAAAGAGCCACATAGGGCTGCAGCAGTGCCAGAAGCAGCGCGAGATAGCCGGCATCGACCATGTGAACATGCGTATCCACCTTGGTACCGCGATCCTCAAGCGATTCTCCAATCTGGCCAAATGCTTCTTTCACGGCAGACGGATTGCCCGCCGGGACTGCCTGCGCAGCAGCAAGAAGGGCAGTGCCTGTTCGTCCGGCATTCTGGTGAAGAATAAACACGGCAAAGATGTCGCCAAATAACATGCCGGTTACGATGAGCGCGATCCCTCCGAATACCAGCAGGCGGCGCGCACTCATGGCAGAGAAGTTACCTGCAATACCAGGCGAAATGAGGTCTCCAACGATCGGAGCATCCCGCGAGCTACGCCGGGTTGGCGGAGACGGGGTCGGTTCCCATACAGCCATAATTAGTCCGCTGCCTTCGAGGGGGCGCTTGCCGGCCGGAATGCCGGCATTACGTGCCTGGCAAACATGTGTTGCGTCTTGATGCTTTTCCAGTGCTCCAGGCCGCCGAAGTTCGAAACAATCGCCAGTTCGCCAATGCCGCCTTTCTGCTCGAGCGCACGGATCTGACGGACCACTTTCTCCGGGGTCCCGATGAAACCGATTTCCTGTTCTACAATTTCGTCATAACTGAGCTTGGTCAGTGACTCGAGTGCCCCGCTGGCATAGAAACCATATCCTTTGGCGCGAAGTTCGGTCTTTTTCTCTTCGCTCTGCAATGAATCCACCGGTGAGGCGTTGAATGCCAGGAAATTATGCAGCGCGCTCTCGACTTCTTTGCGGATTTGCTTTTCATCGTCATCGATGTACACCGGACGGATGTAAACGATGTCAGATTCGTGGCCATGCTCCTCACAAGCCCTCTTGTAAATACTCAGGGGTGCTTCCAGCACCTTCCAGGGAAGCAGCGGGGGCACAAAGATTCCCCAGCCTTTGTCCCCGGCCATTTGATATGTAATGTCGCTGGTGCCGCCGGTATAGAACTTGGGATGAGGTTTCTGCAAAGGTCTTGGCACGACGCTGACGTCTTTGACTTTGTAATACTCGCCGTCGTAAGAAAATCTGTCTTGGGTAAACGCCATCTCCAGAATATCGATGGCCTCGTTATAACGCGGCCGGCTTTCTTCGAGCGGCAGAGCGGAAGGTCCAAAAAGCCAGGCGTGCCCGCGGCCTAGCCCGCATTCCAACCGTCCATTGGTGAGGATATCGGCTTCGGCGATCATGCCCGCCAGGCGCATCGGGTTTTCCAGCGGCAAAGTATGAAGGGCAGTGCGAAAGCGGATGCGGCTGGTACGTTGCGCAGCCGCAGCGAACATGGCCAGCGGATTAGCGGAAATGGAAAACTTCTGAAAGAAGTGGTGGTCGATCACGGAGTAAACATCGAAGCCGCAATCGTCGGCGTGCTCGATCTGGCGCATGATTTCCCAGGTCATGTCGTAATGCGACTTGCCGGGCGGTGTCTGCATTTCGCAATAGATGCCAAACCGCATTCCTTTTTCTCCTAGCGCTTGGGGCGAGCCAAATTGTGACGTTCAATGGTCGAGTTACTAGGTAGTGCGGGGGAAGAACTATCGGCTGCTGCCCCGATGGCTCGATATTTGCCCCGAAAAAACAACAATGGATCGCCTTCGCGCACAACTACGTCCTCGACCTCAGCGATGAAAATGGTGTGGTCTCCCGCATCTTCGGCGGTCCGCAGGCGGCACTCCAGATAGGCGAGAGCACCGTGAAGCACAGGCGTGCCATGCGCGGTGCGGTCAAACTGCGCGCCCGCCTCACGCTCGGCATCCTGATGGGTCTGGCTGGCGAGCGCGTAATATTCCGAGATAGCGCGCTGGTTCTCCGCCAGCACATTCACTCCGAAGCGTTTCCTGGCATGCAGATGCGCGTGGGTCCGGGCCCGATGATCGACGCACACCAGCACCAGCATGGGATCGAGCGACACCGATGTGAACGCGTTTGCCGTCATGCCATGCACTTCGCCTTCATGGTCCACCGTGATTACCGTAACTCCAGTCGCAAAACAGCCTAGCGCTTTGCGGAATTCTGCCGGAGTGACGCTCATGAGACTGGAGCCACTGCAGTTGTTTCGAACACTTAAGCCGGGGCCAGCTTGCTGAAAAAGCCCCAGACCGAGTTCTACCAAGTGAGGCGCAACGCTAACTGAATCTGGCGCGGGTTAAAGATAGCCCGAGGCGTTCCATAGGATGCATTGGGCGATCCCTCACGATTCCCCGACGGCGTGGTCGGGCAGCCCTGCGCTGTCAAGTTCGCGGGGGCCACAAAGGGACAGAAGTCTGCCGCACCGTACGCAGTGTTGTAATAGTGAACATTGAGCGTATTGAGTAGATTGAATCCCTCTGCGAGTGCCTGCAGGTGCACTTTTTCCGTAATACCAAAAGTGCGGGAAATGCGCATGTCCACGCTTTGGTAGCTGTCGCCCCTGAACGTGTTCCGCGGTTCGATGCCCACCCGATGGTTGTTTCCGAAAATGTCGCCGTTGGCATCGAACCCGGCAAACTTGGTGAAGTAGTTGGGCGATTGCAGGCTCACAATCGTCGAGAGCTGCCAGCCGTTCAGCACCGCGTTGATGTGCTCCGGTCCGAAGAAAGTGGCGTTGCCCACGAAGCGATTAGTGACCGAATCCGACGAAACCGCCCGTTCGCGCCCAAAACAGCAACTATCCTGGGGAATGAGCACGAAGCTGGGGTTTGGACCATTATCAATGCCTTTCGACCACGTGTAACTGAAACCCCAGGCCACGTGATGCAGGGGTCGCTGAGTGAAGTTGAGCAGCAATCCATCCCACTGCGAATCCCACTTGGAATCAGCTTCAAAGTCCACGCCGAAGGGAGGGGTGCGGATTCCTGGAACCACTCCAAACCCGCTTCCGGGTAAACAGTCTGACATCGGAAAGAAAGGGCAGTAGTAGTTCTTGCGCCCGGCATCACCACGTGAATCGTGTACGGTATGTAGCGAGGCCTCGGCGGGAGTGCTGTAAAACGCAGGATTCGCGTCAGGTTGGTTCACGTTGTAGAAGCTGCCGAGGTGAACCCCGCGCACATGAAGGCCGGTAATATCCAAAACCGCGTTCTTGAATGGCTGGAACTCAATCCCCAGGCTCGCTTGTGCGCCATAGGGTGGCTTGTGTGCCTTCACGAATCGGACAATCGTCGCATCCAGCACTCCGCCTCCACCTAGCGCGGCACTCGGATAGGTCGCGGTCGTCAGTCCAGGCTGTAGCAACAGGTTCAGAGCAGTGGCCATGTGAAACGGATCCGACCCATAAGCGAACAATTGTGTATTGGAGTTCAAATCGTCCTGGATGTTCTCCCGCCCCGGGTACTTCAGTTGTCCGCCGCAGGAAGGGATTTGGCACATGAGCAACGGCGAAGGAATTTGACCATGGAACAATCCCCCGCCCCCGCGAATGACAAAGTTTCTGGATCCACCCAAAGCGTACGAGAAACCTGCTCGCGGATCGAAATTCTTTAAGGGGCTGTTAATTGCCGCCGCCGGCCAAGTCTCGCCTTCCCAGCGTAGACCGAAGTTAAGTGACAAATTGCTGGTGGCGCGCCACTTGTCCTGAAG
>CATPBY010000387.1 GCA_955652845.1 uncultured Terriglobales bacterium
CGTGTAAGAAACTTGTCCCGAGAGGCCATGGCTGAATCTCTTTTGCACTTGAGCTTCTAAGGCATGAAAGATGGCGTCAGAATTCCAAAGGGTGGTGGGCACGCGACCAAAGTTAGTGTTGATTCTTGTCCCGCCGCCTCCAGCGGGCCAGAGATAACCCTCGGGAGTCTTAGTCATCGGCAGCACGATCGAGGAGTCATCGGTCTGCAGGAGGTTGTGCACCGCACGCGAGCCCACGTAAGCAATCATCCCAGTAGTGTTCGAAGCAATTGCGCGCTGGACATTCAAGTTCCACTCCATTACGTAATTGCGCTTGGGGTTCTGATCGATGAAGGCTGCCCGCTGTGACTTGGGATCCACGGAGAGGGAGTTGTACGCCGCCTTCGGGTTCGCAGAAACCGAGCCGAAGGTTCCCGGCGCCAGGTTCGAGCCATTCACGGACGCGTAAAAGGGAACAGTTCCATCGACCGTATGGCGAAGGTTCGCAGGAAAAATCTGTACGTCGAATATTCCGAACCCGCCGCGAACAGCAGTCTTGGTGTCATTGAACGGGTCCCAGGAGAAGCCGAGGCGGGGCTCAAAGTCACGGTGGGTAGGATTCGCGAACAGCGGCGACCGAACGACTACGGCCGGAGCGGTCAGACTTGGCAAACTGGCGAGCTTCCCGTGGATCTCGGAGGGCACCGTCGCTGTCTCATAACGCAACCCGAGGTTCAGCGTCAGATTAGGGCGCAGGCGCATATCATCATTCAGGTATAGGCCAAAGAGCGTCTCTCGCATCCTGCGTGGCGACAATGTGCCGGCGGCGTCAGCGATAAGCGACAAGGAATCGGTAGGGGCGGCGTGGTCATTGGTGAGAAAACCTCGCAGCGAGCTAAATTCGAAGTCTCCGCCAGGTTGGGAAGGGGTGGATTGATTGTCTATGATCCGTTCCACGTTCCCCCCGAATTTCAAGCTGTGGACACCCTTGACGAGAAAAACGTTGTCGTAGATCTGCCATGAGTTCCAATTGTATTCCGCGGGTTGCTGGGTACTCAGGCCACCACTAAAAAACGTCAGTCCGGGTACGCCGATAAACCCAACCGTGTCTCCCGGCACATATCCGAGACTAGTATCTGCAGCAAGCGGATTGATTGCTTTGCTGCCCGAGGGAGCGGCAGCAAATTCGCGGTGATACCCCAGCCGGAAGGAATTCATGAGGGAAGATTTGAAAATGTGGTTCTCTTCCAGATTCACCAGCTGCCGCCGGGTTTTCGTAAAGATAAGTTTGTTATTAAATTCGTCGTTCTGCGACGACGGGGAATTGTCAAACATGTAGCCGCCGGCCAGGTTATCTTTGTCAGAGAACTTATGGTCAAATCGAGTCGTGAAATAATTCTCCGTTACTATTGCCGATCCGGCAAAGGTGAAGATGCCCGTGTCCCCAGAGATCAGACCGTTGGGAAGGGGATAAAAGGCCAGATAGGGTTTAACAAACGGATCTACGGTCACCGTACCGGTGCTGAGTTGTCCGAGTCGCGCGGCGGGCGATGGCACGTTATCGACTTCGCTTAAACCCAGCGACTGTCGCAACCCTTCGTAGTCACCGAAGATGAACGTCTTATCTTTCTGGATGGGGCCTCCCGCCGATATGCCAAATTGATTGCGCCGGAAAGGGGCGATCTTCGCTCCGTCAAAATAGTTCCTGGCATCGAGCGCGCTGTTGCGCAGAAACTCATAAGCGCTGCCGTGAAACTTGTTAGACCCGGAGCGGGTGATGCCGCTGATCACTCCGCCGGCTGTCCGCCCATACTCGGCACTTTGATTGGTGGTCAAAACAGTGAATTCCGAAACCGCGTCCACTCCCAGGTTGCCGCCGAGAATGCTGCCCGGGGCCTGGTTGGTGTAATCGTTGATGCTGATTCCATTCAGGAGATAATTGTTCTGTTGGGGGCGTCCTCCACTGACGGATAACTCCACTCCAAACCCACGGCCTAGCCGGTCGGTGCTGGAGACGGGCGCCATGGCGCGTATGGTAGAGACACCCGGCTGCAACTGGGCCAAATCAGTCCAGGACCTGGCATTCAGGGGGAGTTCGACGATGGTCTTTGAGTCCGTGACGCCGCTGATGGTGGACGATTCCAGTTGCAAGTCCGGCGGCAGGTCCTTGACCTCCACGCGTTCATTAATCGCGCCGACCTTCAGAGTGATGTTTGAAACCATCTGGGAGCCTACATTCAGAATGATGCCGTTCCGAATCGCAGTTTCGAAGCCCATGGCGGTAACCGTCTGCTGATAGCTGCCAGGTAATAAGTTCGGCAGGCTGTAAAGGCCTTGATTGTTGGTAGTCACGCTGGTAGTGACGTCCGTCGCCAAATTCTTAAGCGTTACCGTTGCATTAGCGATCGCCGCCCCAGAGTTGTCCACAACAGTACCGGAAATGGTGCCTCCCACCACTTGGGCCTGGAGAGGGTGGGGGTGGTCAGCGCCTAGCAGTAGTATTAGCAGCGCAGCAAAGCAGATGAACAGTTTTTTGGAGTCAGTCGTCGGACCCATTGCCCACCTCCGGAAGTTTGCAGGCTTGAAGAGGGTTGCGTTTTCTCCACAGATTGCTCAGGATTCTGCGGAAGACGCTCGAATAGTTTCCTTTTGGCGGGAGTATAGACCAGAACACCAAGCCTGCAACAGGAAAATGAACGTGTTCCAGCTTTCACAGAGTTGAGGTTGAGCCTCGGCAGGTTCGATCAACTGGCTATGGGAGTAAGCCTGAAACCGCAACTTCAGGATCGATCTGCTCCAGTCCCCGCTTTTTGGGTTCGACCCCGAAGAGAAACACGACCACGATCTGCACCGCAAGAAGCGCGATAAGAAATCTCACGACGCCGCCGACACCGTAAGATCGGAATAGAGCGACTACGATGAACGGCGTCAAAATGGTCGCACCGCGGCCAAAGGTATTGCAGATTCCTGCAGCCCGCATACGCACTTCGGTGGGGAACAACTCCGGGATGTAAACCGCAAACAGCAGTGTGACGAGAACGTAGATGGGGATCATCAACAGGAAACCAACCATTTGCAGCATGGCAGGATGCTTGATGAAAGGATAAATACTGCCGATCACGATTGTAAGCACAGAGGCGCCTAAGATAGATGGTTTGCGTCCCCACGAGTCAGCAGAGAGTGCACCGAGTGCCGAACCCAGGGGCGCACCCAGGGAGATGACCAGGGAATAGCCAAGCGAAGAGACAATGCTGAATCCCTCCCGCAAAAAAAAGGTCGGTAACCAGGTGACAAAGCCAAAAACCAACGTATTAACAACGATCAGAGTCGTGGCGCCCACAAGCATGCGTGGCAATAGCACCGGACTAAGCAACGACCTGAGGCTTCGAGAATGGGCGGCCGGCGGCCAGGCTGCTGGTTGTGGAAGTGGGGCTTGTTTGATCGACGCTTCGTGTTCCGCAGCGCGCAAAATGGCCTCAGCCTCTTCAGCGCGGCCCACAGACTCCAACCAGCGTGGCGATTCCGGCAGAGCTTTTCGTAAATACCAGACCAACATCGCGCCCAACCCGCCGAGTGCGAACATGGCGCGCCAGCCGAAGCGCGGAATAATGAGCGTCCCCAAAAGCGCAGTAGCCGGAGACCCGCTAACCACGAAGACGGAAATCCACCCAAGCCATTTTCCACGGGTTTGGGGAGGAATAAATTCCGTCATCGTCGCGTATCCCACAACGTTTTCCGCGCCAAGCCCTACTCCCATAACGAACCGGAGCAAAATCAGCACCAGCATGGAAGGCGCGAAAGCGGCCGCAATCGATGCAAGACCGAAAATCGCAAGGTTTGCCTGATAGGTAAAGCGTCGACCATAACGGTCGCCAAGAAAGCCGGTTAACAACGCCCCCAGCATCATTCCCACAAATGTTACAGAGATGAACTTCGCATTTTGATGCATCGTGGAAAAACCGCTGTGCAGCGTCGCTCCCAGCACCGTTGCAGCCACATAGATGTCGAAACCATCGAAGAACATCCCGATGCCGATCAGCCACATGATCCGGCGATGGAAGGACGAGATCGGCAGTCGATCGAGACGCGCGCCTGCGTTCACGGTGGCGGCCAGTTCATTTCTCCCTTGCGAGGAGGGCGATGCTCCCCGCGGTCAGAGATTCAACTGCCGCTTCGCAGTTCTGCTCAAACGATTTCTGTTGGGCGGCAACAAAGAATTCTTTGCAGCGTCGAACCGCAGAAGGATCAAGCTGAAGAATTCGCTCGATCAAAGCATCTGCTTCGCTCGATAATCGGTCGAGCGGGCAAACTTGTGATATAAGGCCGATTTGCAGAGCGCGTTCAGGCGCTATTGGATCACCCAAGAGAACAAGAGGAAAGGCAAGTCGCGGTAAAGTATATTCGCCTAAATAGGCCATAATAGCCGCCGGTGGGAGACCGGAACGCATCTCGGGAAATCCCAGGCGGGCGGGCTCCGCCACAAGAGCGAAATCACACAGGATCGCGAGTCCAAAGCCAAAGCCAAAAGCGTCTCCCTGAACCTCTGCCACGCTGATCAGGGGCGATGTGCGCAACGAGCATTTGAACTCTATAATGCGAGCCGCTTCGGCTCGGACACTCTCGGTATCTCTTCCGGCGCGCTCTCGCCCCGTACAGAAAACCTTGCCACGGGCGCGAATTCTAAGAACTCGAGCCGCGGCCTGGGATGCTTCTCGTTGGAGCTCGTCCAGCATCACGTCGAACATCCGGCCGCTGACCTGGTTGCCGCGGTCGGCCTGATCAAGAGTGAAGGTAAGGACATCCTCGGTTCGGTCGATGACCAACCCCGGGACGCGGGAGTCAGGTAAATTAGGTTTCTGAGACGACATGCGGGCAACGCTATAGAAGGCACACAAGCCGTGTCAACACGGAACAGAAGAGACATTGGTTTGCTGCCAGCGGTGTTTTTAAGAAACTGTCGCGAAAAGGAGCATGATTCCGTCATGGAAAAGAATCGCACGAATGCTGCTGGGCAAGCAGATGTCGATAGCGTCATCACCGATGCCAATGCTCAGTCCAACCGCTCCCGTGGTATGCCGCGACAGTTGAACTTGTTGAGCATGCGTCGTGACGGACAATACCGTCTCGGGGTCAAGACTGACAAAGGCATTCTGGATGCGCCCGAAGCTGCGCGACTGTTGGGTATATTTGCTCCCGCCACCATCGACGATTTACTTCAACACGAAGATGGTCCGAGCCTCAATGCCCTGGTGGATGTTGCTCTGGTGTCGAAGGCCGCGCAACCTGCCTTCACCAGCGAAGAGGAAGTTGAATATGGCCCGGTGGTGACACGCCCAGAGAAAATAATATGCGTCGGTCTTAACTACCGGCGACATGCTAAGGAAGTCAACTTGCCGATTCCGAACCAACCGGTGCTTTTCAACAAGTACAACAACGCGCTCAGTCCGCATCGTGGCGCTATCAAGCTGCCGATCGAAGTCGCGAACAAATTCGATTACGAAGCTGAGCTGGTAATTGTGATTGGCAAGATGGCACGGAACGTCAGCGAGTCCGCGGCGCTATCTCATGTCGCCGGTTATTGTACGGGTAACGATTTCAGCGCGCGGGACCTGCAGTTCGACACCGGAGGGCAATGGATGGTCGGCAAAACCCTGGATCAGTTTGCCCCCGTGGGTCCATATCTGGTCACGGCGGACCAGGTCAATCCGGACAGGCTGAAGATTGAGTGCCGCGTGAACGGCGAAATCCGCCAATCCTCCAATACTAATGATTTCATCTTCAGTACCGCGCAAATCGTGAGCTACATCTCCCGCCACATGACGCTAAAACCCGGAGACATAATTTTTACCGGGACCCCAGAGGGCGTAATTCTCGGGTACCCGAAGGAGAGGCAAGTTTGGCTGAAGGCCGGTGACGAAATCTCCTGCAGCGTGGAGAACCTGGGAGAGCTGAGATTTGAATTGAATTGATTTGATTTCTACCGTTCTGGACTGTGGCACGGGGGTGGATGTATAGTGGCCCTACCTGTTTTGTGAACTTGTTCGCTTTTCGGTGGAAACATCCCGAGTGAATGGGGACTCTAGGCCATGGATACGAGCTTTATCGGTAAGCCGCACGAATGGGACCCGCGCCGTGTTTACAGTCAAACGGGTGCGGATTGGCAACACCGTGTGGACTTTGACCGTTTGCGAAAAGACCGTCTGCAGCGTCTCAAGGAACAGATGAGCGCTCGTGATCTGGGGGCCCTGGTTCTGTTTGCGGGGGCGAACATTCGTTACATCACGGCTTCCTATCAGGGCAATTGGAAATACAACATCAACATCCGCTACGCCGTTCTGCCTAACGGTGCTGAGCCGGTGCTTTTCGAAACGGCAGGGTCAGATTTGCACTGCGCGGAGATCGATCTTCCCTGGATGGAAGGCCGCATCAATCCGGCGATCACGTGGCAATGGGCCGAGGGTGCGGTGCCAGTGATGGCCGGCAGAATGGCGCAGAGTGTTGTCGACGTTCTCGAGGCCCACGGGGTGCGACAGGAGCGAGTTGGAATCGACAATTTTGATTGGCCGGCGCTAAAAGCTTTTCAGGAATGCGGCCTTAATATCACCGATGCCTGGCCGGCGGTTTCGGCCGCGCGCGTCATCAAAACGCGCGATGAAATCGAATTATTGAAACAATCATCCAGCATCGGCGACGCAGCCATGTGGCGGATCAAATACGAGTGGCTCAAGCCGGGCGTCCGTGAACGCGAGATCGAAGCCAAGGTGCACGAGTTCATGCTCGAAAGAGGTTGCGAAATCATTTATGACATCATCGTGGCTTCGGGGGGAAATACGAGCCCGTATCGCCGGTGGGCGACAGATAAAATCATTCGCCAAGGCGACCTGGTGATTGTGGACATCAATGCGGTTGGACCTTCGGGATATTTCATCGACTTTGTGCGCTGCTTTAAGTGTGCAGCGAAGATGAACCAGAAGGAGATCGACCTGTATCGCGAAGTCTATGACTCGATGTATGCAGGTTTAGAAAAGCTGCGTCCGGGCAACACCACGGCCGACGTCGCGGCAGCTTTCCCCGTTTATGACGATGACAAATACGGGACTGTCACCTTGCAGCAGTTCGCCCACAGCATCGGTTTGACGCTGTATGAAGGCATGTGGATTTCACGCGCGTATTCGCTCAAATTCCCGGCCGAAATAAAAGAAAACATGTATTTCGCCATTGAGACCTTCGCGGGACATCCCGGATTGGAGCAGACTACCCGGTTGGAAGAGAACGTTTTAGTTTCCGGCAAAGGTCCGGTCGTCTTTACCCTCATGGAGCACATGCAGGAAGCAATGAGATCTTAGGCATGGGGCAACTGCTGGTTAGTGTCGCGGACTCCGCGTTCCCCAATCTGGATCCGGCGCGGGAGGTGCTGGAGAGGATCGGGGCGAACATACTGCTGGCGACAGAGGCGACGCCCGACAGCATCATGAAAGTAGCGCGTCAAGCCGACGCTCTACTCGTCACTTACGCCAAAATCACAGCCGAGATGATCGGACAAATGAGCCGCTGCTCGATCATCGCGCGTTTCGGAATCGGAGTCGACAATGTGGATGTCGCTGCTGCTAGCGGCGCCGGCATCGTGGTCACCAGAGTTCCCGATTACTGCGTGGACGAAGTTTCCGATCACACCATGGCTTTGCTCCTGGCGCTTGTGCGCAAGATTCCATTTGCAAACTCGCTGGTGAATGCAGGCCGTTGGGGGATGCCGGCAGTAGCGCCCATTCACCGTTTGCGGGGAACCGTGTTGGGCCTGGTCGGGTTCGGTAAAATTCCTCAGTTACTTGTTGGCAAGGCGAAAGCATTCGGCATCAAGATTGTTGCCTACGACCCGTACGTTTCAGAATCAGTGATGACCAGCGCCGGAGTTCAGCAGGTGGACTTCGCCAAGTTGCTCAGGGTTTCTGACTTTGTGTCGATTCATGCTCCGCTCCTGCCGGAAACACATCATTTGTTTAACGCCGAGGTTTTGGCGCAGATGAAAACAACCGCTTATTTAATCAACACAGCTCGCGGACCCATCGTGGACGAAGCGGCTCTGGCGCATGCGCTTGATGCGGGACAACTTGCCGGCGCAGCGCTGGATGTTTTGTCATCGGAGCCGCCAATGGCTTCATCTCTTTTTGGACGGGACAACGTAATCCTTACTCCACATATGAGCTTCTACTCCGTCGAGTCGCTGATTGAGCTGCAGACCAAAGCGGCAGAAGAGGTTGTGCGTGTCCTGACTGGCCAACTGCCACTCAATCCTATAAACCCTGAGGTTCTGAATAGGACGACGCGGGGTGCTGATGCCTGATTCCCAGGAAGTAAGGGTGATACACACTCTGGCGCTATTCGGATAAGTGATTCAAAGCAGCATGGCACAATCGCTGGCGTGGAGGGCTCTGGAATGGCCACAACCCGACAACTCAATGTCAACGGACGCGTCTATACCACAGACGCTGATCCGGAAGCCATCTTGCTGTTTGTTTTGCGCGACCATCTCGATCTGACCGGAACCAAGTACGGCTGCGGGGAAGGTCAGTGCGGCGCATGCACGGTTTTGATTGATGGGAAGGCGCGCCGCTCCTGCATCACCCGGCTGGCTGACGTTGCTCAAAGGCAAATTACTACCATTGAGGGCCTCGCCAAGGGAGATCAGTTACACCCATTGCAACAAGCCTTCCTGGATGAGGCTGCCATGCAGTGTGCGTACTGTACCTCTGGAATGATTATGTCGGCGGTGTCGCTGTTGAGCACAAGGCAGGACCTATCCGCTGCCGAGATCCGGCGATCGATGGAAGGCAACGTATGCCGCTGTGGAACGTACCCGCGCATCGTATCAGCAATACAAAAGGCGGCAGAGGTCATGCGGGAGTCCAGACCATGAGCAGGGAGTTGGAATTTGAGGCTGGAGTGGAACCCGAACGCTACGAACTCACTGCTTTGCTCAGGTATTGCTTTGAGGTTGATCGACGAGAATTCTTCAAATTCCTTGGCACTGGGCTTCTGATTGTTTGCGTCTGGAAAGACGCTTATGGTATGCAGGAATCTGGCTCCGACAGAGGAACGCGCCTTCAATCGCTGCCGGCAGAAATTGCAGCGTGGTTACACATCGGCGAAGATGGCGCCGTTACCGCCTACACCGGCAAAGTGGAAGTAGGACAAAATATCCGGACCTCCTTAAGCCAGGCTGTTGCCGAGGAACTGCATGTGCCCATTAGCAAGGTTCAGATGGTAATGGGTGACACAAAGCAGACTCCTTACGATCGGGGGACGTTCGGCAGCCGCACCACTCCTGAAATGAACCTGCAATTGCGTAAAGTCGCATCAGCAGCACGTGACGTCTTGGTCGGCATAGCGGCGTCGCAATGGCAAGTGGACCGCAACCGGCTGCTCGTCGGTGATGGAAAAATTACAGATTCTGCGAACGAACGGTCCGTCGAATATGCGGCACTGGTCAAAGGGAACCAGCTTACCGGAACCGTGCCCGCCGAAGATCCTCTAATCCCCGCCACCCACTGGAAGGTAGCGGGCCGGTCATTGCCCAAAATCGACGGGCTTGATTTTGTTACTGGTAAGCATCGCTATCCATCAGATCAGAAGCTGCCGGAGATGCTTTATGGCAAGGTCCTGCGTCCGCCTGCTTTTGGGGCGACTCTTTCCTCTCTCGATACGCATAAGGCTGACAAACTTCCTGGCGCGATTGTTGTTCATGACGGCAATTTTGTTGGCGTGGCTGCACCGAGCGCGGAGATTGCCTCGCGCGCCCTGGCCGCCGTCCACGCAGAATGGAAGTCCGTCCCGCAGATTTCGAATAAGGAACTATTCGAGTATCTGAAGCAGAATGAAGAGTCGGGTGAATCCGGCGGTTTGGTGCCTCCGGGTTCTCTCGCACGGAGTGATTCGAGCGGCTCCGCCTTTCGCTATGAGGCCGGCTCGGTGGAAAAGGCACTGGCCTCCGCCGATCATCGCCTGCAACAAACCTATACCGTCAGTTACATCGCGCATGTTCCGCTCGAGCCCCGTGCCGCATTGGCCCAGTGGTCCGACGACAATTTGACGGTGTGGACGGGCACACAACGGCCCTTTGGAGTGCGGGCTGAACTTGCCGAGGCATTTCGGATGTCCGAAGAACGAGTCCGAGTGCTCATGCCAGACACCGGATCAGCCTACGGCGGGAAGCATACTGGCGAAACTGCGATTGAGGCTGCCCGCTTAGCGCGCGCGGCGAAACGACCGGTGAAGCTGATGTGGACCCGCGAAGAGGAATTCACCTGGGCTTACTTCCGTCCTGCCGGCGTACTCGAGGTTAGCAGCGGCATTCGCAACGACGGCACAATCCTGGCCTGGGATTTCCATAACTATAATTCCGGGGCCATGGGAATCCGCACCTTCTACGAGATTGAGAACCAGCGAATCCAGTTTCATGTTACTCGCTCCCCTTTGCGGCAGGGGTCGTACCGGGCGTTGGCAGCCACAGCCAATCATTTCGCTCGCGAATCCCATATCGACGAACTGGCTCATCTCGTCAAGATGGACCCCTTGGGATTTCGTTTGAAAAATCTCAAGAATGAGCGCCTACGCGCTGTTTTTGAGGCGGCAGCCAAGAAGTTTGCCTGGGGGCAAAACAAACCTGCAGGCCACGGCTTCGGAATGGGTGGAGGCTTCGAGAAGGGTGGAAACGTCGCCACGTTCGCTGAAGTTGCGGTGGACCGATCGACCGGCGATGTCAAGGTGGTGCGCATGGTCACCGCCTTTGAATGCGGGGCTATTGTCAACCCCGACGGTCTGCTCAATCAAATCGAAGGCGCGAACATCATGGGCCTGGGTGGAGCGCTTTTTGAGGCCATTGATTTTTCGGACGGCCGGATCCTGAACGGACGGCTGTCAGACTATCGTGTCCCGCGGTTCAGCGATGTTCCCGCGCTACAGACGGTGTTGCTCGACCGCAAAGACATTCCTTCGGCGGGCGCGGGTGAAAGCTCCATGGTTGGTGTCGCTCCTGCGATTGCGAATGCTATTTTCGATGCCACTGGTATACGTCTGCGCTCGCTGCCCTTGGTGCCGAACGGATTGAAGATTTCCTGAAGCGCAGCGCGGCTACGGCAAAAGGTGTTGTTTGGTTTCGCATCGCAGGAAAGCATAGGTACATTTCAGAAAGAGAGGAATATCCCATTATGCGTCATCCAAGCCCGGTTGTAATCGTGGCTGCAATTTCCTGTATTCTTGCAGGTTTCTTCGTGGCTGAATTTGCCCTGGCCGATTCCTCGGGTTATCACGTGACAAAGACGATACCGATCGGTGGCACCGGCAGATGGGATTATGACATCGTGGACAGCGCCGCCCGCCGGGTGTATGTCTCTCACCAGACGCATGTTGTGGTGCTGGACGCGGATTCCCATGTCGTCGTCGGCGATATTCCCAATACTCCAGGCGTTCACGGTATTGCTTTGGCCAGTGACCTCGGCCGCGGTTTCACCAGCAATGGACGAGGCAACACGGTCACTATCTTCGACCTCAAGACCCTGAAGGTAATCAGCACGGTGAAGTCAAGCGGCCAGAATCCCGACGCCATCTATTACGACGCTGGGTCGAAACGCGTTTTTGCCTTCAACGGCCGCAGCGCGAACGTCACTGCCATCAGCGCGGCAGACGGCACGGTTGCCGGAACGATTGCGGTCGGGGGCAAGCCTGAGTTTGCTGCCGGCGATGACCAGGGGCATGTGTTCGTTAATGTCGAAGACAAATCCCAACTGCTCGAGATCGATGCCCATAAGCTTTCTGTTCTGCATCGTTGGCCACTTACTGGTTGCAAAGAGCCCTCAGGGCTCGCGATCGATCAGAAGAACCACCGTACCTTCTCCGTCTGTGGGAACAAGAAGATGATGGTTGTGAATACCGATACCGGAAAGGTGGTTGCAACCCTCGCTATCGGCGAGGACCCGGATGCCGCTGGTTTCGACCCCCAAACGCAACTGGTGTTCAGCTCGAACGGAGAATCCGGAGATCTTACCGTCATCCACGAAGATTCCCCCGATACGTACAGTGTGATCGAAAATGTCCCGACCAAAAAATATGCGCGGACGATGGCCATTGACCTGAAAACTCACAATATTTTTCTTCCGATTGCAGAGTTCGAACCAGTTGCGCCCAAAGGCGAGGAGGAACCGCCGATGAAGCCGGATACGTTTGGTGTCTTGCTCGTAAGTAAGCAGTAGGTAGGTAAATCCGGTAGACCAATGAAGCAGATCAGCATCGGAATCATCGGGACCGGCTGGTGCGGAGGCATACGTGCCGACAGCTGCGCAGGGAACCCCTACGTAAGCGAACTGCACTTAGCTGAAATCAAAGAGCCACGACTAAAGGAAGTGGCGGACAGGACAAGGGCAGCAACCGCCACTTCGGACTACCGGGTGCTAGTAGAAAATCAGACCATCGATGCCGTGATTATTTCAACCACGCCCGAGACCACGCATTACCCAATAGCCAGGGAATGCCTGACGGCAGGCAAGCATGTTTTTCTCGAAAAGCCGATCGCTCTCGAGCTGTCCGAAGCGGACGAACTTATTGCGCTTGCCCATTCTAAAAAGTTGCTGTTCACCATTGGATATTCGCAGCGATTCAATCCTAAGTTCGCCTACGTCAAACGGTCGATTGAGGAAGGCACCATCGGTCAGCCCATAAGCGCCCTGGTGAGCCGGCACATCACCCGTAATCTTGGTAACAAGATCGGTGGACGCATCAAGCTCTCGCCCGCGGCTATGGAAGCAACCCATGACATTGACTTCCTCCTATGGTGTTTTGCGCCGAGAAGACCGGTGCGTGTCTATGCTCACGAAGTGCGCAAGATCATGCAGTCAACCCATGGGGTACCCGATTGCGTATGGATGATTGTTGCCCTGGACGATGGATCTGCATTTACCGTCGGCGCCGGTTGGGTGTTGCCGCCCGCGTACCCGAATTTTTCGTCTACCTGGGTCGAAATGGTCGGCACCGAGGGGGCAATCATGGTGGATGATAGCCATCGCGACGTCAGCCTCAACACCATGAAAAGGGGCATCGAACTTCCCATCTCGACCATGCCTGGCGAAAAGGTGGGCCACGTCTATGCCGGACCGATGGAAGCGGAGACAATTCATTTCCTTGAGTGTGTATCCTGGGGGCGTCAGCCCCTGGTGACGCCGGAACATGCGAGGATAGTCATGCAGGTTTATCAGGCGGCCGATCAGTCCGCTGCAGAGGGCCGCCCAGTTGAGATACCGCCGCCAAAGTCTTCCGCAGACTTGCCGAGACCGGAAACCGATTCAATCAAGAAGGCGACCATTCATCGCACCTGAACACAGGCCATTCCCGGCAGCGAGAATGAATGTTGGACACCAATCGCACGTTTGTCCCGCAGCGCGGCGCCACCCCCGAGAAGCCAACCTCCACCCCTTCCAAGACTCGCTGGTTGATCCTTCTCCTCATCAGTCTGATGTACATGATCACCTACATGGATCGGACGGGCATCTCGATTGCCGCTCTCTCCATCGCAAAAGAATTTGGATTTAGCCCGACGTCGATCGGAATAATTTTCAGCGTCTTCCTGTGGAGCTATGCCATTGGGCAGATTCCGGGAGGTTGGCTCGCCGACCGGTTTGGACCAAGGCTTGTGCTTCTCATTATCGTTCCGCTGTGGTCGCTAATGACTGCTATGACCGCCATTGCCGCAGGTATGGCTTCCCTCATTGGCATCCGCGCTGTCTTCGGTTTGGCGGAAGCTGGCGCCTTTCCGACGGCCACGCGGGCAATGCAACTGTGGTTTCCCAAAACAGAGCGTGGGATCGTCCATGGCGTCACGCATAGTTTCAGCCGGTTCGCGGTTGCAATCGTTCCTTTTGTAGCCGTGAGCATCATGAGTGCATTCGGTTGGCGCTGGATTTTCTATATTTTCGGAGCATCAGGTCTGTTGTGGTCGGGGGCGTTTTACCTGCTTTACCGGAATCTTCCAGAAGAAAACAGCATGGTCAATCGGCTGGAGTTAGCCCATATACGTGGTCGCAATCCCGATGGAACCATCACGCAGGTTAGTCTCCGTCGCTACCTGGCGCCACCCTGGAAAATCATCTTTCGCTCACCCAACATGTGGTACATCGCAGCCGGATATTGCTGCTTCTACTATGGCACCTACTTTTACGTCACCTGGTTTCCAACATATCTTCTTGAATATCGCCACTTATCGTTAAAGGCCGTAGGCATTCTGGCATCCCTTCCCCTGTTCGCCGGTATGATCGGAGATGTCGTGGGAGGAACGCTGACGGATAGCGTGTACAGAAATACCGGCAAGCTCAAATTCGCACGCCGGATAGTAGCTGCACCCGCCATGCTAGTTTCGGGGGCTTTCCTCATTCCGGCAGCTATGGCCCATTCCGCTTGGATGGCGATCCTCTGCCTGACTGCGTCGCTATTTTTTTTGGAATTGGTAATCAGTCCCGCTTGGGCGGTTCCCATGGATGTCGGAGGCGAATACAGCGGGACCGTCTCCGGAGTAATGAACACGGCAGGGAGTTTGGCGGCGTCCTTGTCGCCAATTATTTTCGGTTCCCTGGTTCAGAGAGGATTCTGGATTGCGCCATTCTTTATTTCTGCAGCGGTCCTGCTTACTGGCGCGCTTATCTGGGGAGTTCTGATTGATCCTGAACACTCCGTGGTAGCACGAATGCCCTAGAGACTCTGGGCGTCTTTTTTACGGATAGATTCAGGGACATATGTGAGTTTGCGGTAGTGTGAGGAGGCAAGATGAGTAACGTCGTCTACGTTTCGCAGTCGACTATTGAACGGGAAAAAGGGCCGATTCGATATGCCAGCATTGCCGGAGAAGCACAACGCGTGATCTTCAGCGTTCATGGTGCGATCGCCAAGCATTACGGAGTCCGGCAGGAGGATCTGGGCGAGTATCATGCCACCACCATCGACTACCTGATTGCAGCCGTCGGCGGTTGACTGGTGGGAACCTTCGGGGGCGCGCTGGTAGCGCGCAAAATCGTCGCTGATCGAAAGCTTACGGGAGAAGTACGGGGAGAAGTCGAGAAAACCGAAGACGGGGTCCTGGTGATTAAACGTATCCACGTCGAGCTCAGGTTGCGGGCAAAGAAAGACGA
>CATPBY010000388.1 GCA_955652845.1 uncultured Terriglobales bacterium
CATGCTCACGATCAGGTGGCAACCAACGAACTGACTATTGACGCGGTGGACCCCAAGTCCGGAACCTCAGAGTTCAAAGCAACGGCCATCCGAATTGAAAAATATGAGAGCCCCTGATTGGACCTTCACTTAACCAGCGCGCAATCGACCGCGGAAGAGCGCGCCGCTGTTGATGCCGAACTGGGCCCGCCTGATTCCAGCTGGCAAGGCGGCCAGCGGCAAGCCTCGGACACGCGCGCCGCCTTTAACGACGACCAAAGAGTTCCGCGACATCGCATTCTGCCCGTGCTGCATTCGCTGCAAAACCGTGTCGGCTGGATCAGCACCGGCGCTCTCAACTATGTTGCGGTGCGAATGGATCTCCCTCCCGCCGAGATTTACGGTGTAGCCTCGTTTTACGGAATGTTTTCTCTCCAGCCTCGTCCTCCTGTGGTCGCTCATGTTTGTGATGACATTGCGTGCTTCGCCCGCGGCTCGGATAAACTTTGCACCGAACTCGAGCACAGGCTCGGCTCTGCAGGTTCTACTTGCAGCGGAGGACGCGCTACCTGGTTGCGCAGTCAATGTCTGGGTCTATGCGAGCGCGCACCCGCAATGCTGGTACGTTCAGCTGGTACGCAGTCACATGAGGGAGTGCTGGCGCCGGCATCGGCGGAAGCAGTCCATTTTTTGATGAACGATGCCGTTGCCGGGCGAATGCCCGCTGAGCCCGATTCTTTCAGCATCCACACCAGCGTTCCGCAGGCTGCCACAAAAGATGCAGCAGGCCAGTTGCGGCTCCTGCAGCGCCTCAGCAGAAGCAGTTCGGGCCATCTCGAAGAATATCTCCGCTTCGATGGCTATGAAGGCTTGCGAAAATCCCTGGATCTTGGCCCGGAAGACACATTGCGCCAGCTTTCGGCCTCCCGGCTCCTCGGTCGCGGCGGCGCCGCGTTTCCCACAGCCAAAAAATGGGAAGCACTCTTCCTGCAGCGTTACTTGCTCCGGGAAGACTCCCCTCGCGCGCATTACGTCGTCTGCAACGCCGACGAATCTGAGCCTGGAACCTTTAAAGACCGCATCCTGATGGAAGGCGATCCTTTTGCTGTGCTTGAGGGCATGACAATCGCTGCTTTCGTTACCGGCGCGAAGCAAGGCTATATCTACCTGCGCGGAGAATATCCACTGGCCGCCAAACGCATGCAGCTTGCCATCGATTCGGCCATCCAGAGCAGGTTCCTCGGCAACAACATTGTTGGCCGCGGCCTGAATTTCAACATTGAAATTCGCCGCGGCGCCGGAGCATATATTTGCGGTGAGGAAACCGCGTTGTTTAACTCTATCGAGGGGTTTCGCGGTGAGCCGCGCAACAAACCGCCGTTCCCAACGCAGTCAGGACTCTTTCGCCAGCCCACCGCGGTCAACAATGTGGAAACCCTGGTGAATGTGCCCAACATCATCCGGGAAGGCGGCGCCACATATGCCCGGCTAGGCACGCAAGACTCCACCGGAACCCGGCTATTCTGCCTTTGCGGGCACGTGGCTCGCCCCGGGGTGTATGAGACTGCGATGGGTATGACGCTACGACAACTCATCGATCTCGCCGGGGGGATCGCTGGCGGGAAAACTCTGCAGGCAGTGCTTCTGGGCGGCGCCGCCGGCGCGTTTGTTTCTCCACACGAATTGGATACGCCGCTTACTTTTGAAGGCACGCGCGCCATCGGCGCCACCCTTGGGTCGGGCGTGGTCATGTTATTCGACAGCACGGTTGATCTGCGCCTCATTCTGCTGCGCATTGCCAGCTTCTTCCGGCACGAAACTTGTGGACAATGCGTTCCCTGCCGCGTCGGCGTCGTACGTCAGCAGGAATCGCTGCAACGGTTGACGAAAGCTAAGCCGCTGGGTTCGACCACGGAGGAAATCGCGGTGTTGCGCGAAATGGCCCAGGCAATGCGCGACGCCTCAATCTGCGGTCTGGGGCAGACCGCCGCAAGCGCCCTGGAATCGGCCTTGCGACGATGGAGTCTGTTTTCATGAGCGACCGCCGGGCCGAAATCGATCAGGCTCTTGATGCGCCTCAGCCCGCAATTCCTGTTCCGCGTGGTCCCGTGCCGCTAACTCCCCCTCGGCTCGCGCGCCCCTCCGTCGAGATCAAAATTGACGGCAAGTCCGTTTCGGTGGCCGAGGGTTCGACTATCCTCGACGCCACAAAACAACTTGACATTGACACTCCAACGCTTTGCTTTATCGAGAGCCTCACTCCGGTCAACGTCTGCCGCGTCTGCGTAGTAGAGCTCGAAGGTTCGCGCACACTGGTTCCTGCCTGCTCGCGCAAAGTTGAACCAAACATGTCCATCCTGACGGATTCTGAGCGCGTGCGCCTGAGCCGGCGCCTGGTGCTGGAATTTCTGGCTTCGTCGGTAGACCTTTCGACCGCGCCCGCAATGCAGGAATACATGGAACGCTACGGCGCGCATCCCGAGCGCTTCGGCACGGTTTGTGCAACCTTAGCGCAGCCGGTAAAGATCGACAACGACTTATATGTCCGCGACTACGGGAAATGCGTGCTCTGCTACAAATGCGTGGAGGCTTGCGGTGTGGACGCGCAGAATACTTTCGCCATCGCCGTGGCCGGTCGCGGCTTCTCCGCCCACATTGCCACAGAGTTTGACGTTCCCCTGCCAGACTCTGCTTGCGTCTATTGCGGCAACTGCATCGGTGTTTGTCCTACTGGCGCCCTCATGTTCAAGAGCGAATATGACATGCGCCAGGCCGGCACATGGGACGAAACTCGTCAGACTCAGACTGACACCATCTGCCCTTACTGCGGAGTAGGTTGTGAACTCACCGTTCATGAGCAGGAAGGCCGGATCGTTCGCGTGACCTCGCCGCTTCACCATAGTGTTACTCACGGCAATCTCTGCATCAAAGGTCGTTTCGGCTGGCAGTTTGTCCAGATTCAGCCTGCCGGCCAAAAAGATTAATCGTTTTGCTGCTAGTGGGCGTCCGAATGAAGCACGTTAAGGGTAGGTAAGCTTAGGGCTCCAATTTCCGCGGCCTTCAGGCGTGAAGTCAAAAAGATTCCACAAGGGCCAGATAAGATCGACCGCGCGGTGATCCTGTCCGGGCTCTGGAGGAAATAAGCGGAGCTCGGTGTAATAAGAATGGTAGATTTTGCCATTTCTACGCGCGAATATATTCAGCCCGGGCTCCTGATCCCCCTCAGCCGTTTCTCCCTGATAGTCGTGGTTGTAGGTGTTGCCTGCGGACGACAGAAGCCGGAGGTTCCCCCAGCCGCGGTTGCGCGCATGCGCCCGGATTTTTTCGAGCGGATTTTTGGCAACCACCGCAAGATTGATCCGCTGAGCTGCGTGCGGAGCGGCTCCGTTCAGGCTATCGAGAATCGATGTGCACGCGGGACATGCTGCCTTCATCTTTGGGCCGTACATGAAGCTGTAGATTGCCAAAGTATCTTTGCCCGGTTGAAACAGTTCGGACATCCGCGTCTGACGCACAGTCTTCGAATCTTCGAGATCAGACGCGCCCTCGTCGAAGATATAGTCTTGCGGAACTTCTCCGCCCAGCGGAAGCTGGCGCCTCAGGATTGCGACCTCTTCCAGGTTTTTGCGGAGCCTTATCTCGGCTTGCAGCAACTGGTTGCGCGCCTCACGGTACGAGGCGCTCTCGCCGGGAAATCGATTGAGATGCGTCGATGATGCCATTGTGCCTCCCAGTAAGATCACTCTGGAAACGACGAAGTAGAGAAAAATATTCCAGAATGGTATCAGCTTTGCAGTCGCTTGAAGAATCTATACCACTGCCTTCAATCCGCACCTTTGCGGAAGCATGGTCCGAGATATTTCTACGCTATTGCTCTCATGAATAAAGATCAACCGTGCACCCGAACTCCAGGGCTTCGTTACGCCTGTTCCTTCCCCAGTCTTTTTTTGGACCGGTTTAGTTTGTCCACTCGGACACGGCCAACCAGCCCAGTTTCATCTTGGTAATTGTCCCAAACTTGCACCTTTGATTGCACGCTTGCTATCTGTTGGCAATCTCCACCTTGTACTACTCTCCCGCCTGCGATCAGTTCCCCAAATGTAAGGAGTTCGGTGATGCGACATCTTCGGACCTCCATCTGCTGTTTCGTTTCTTTGTTCACCGCGCTGTTCCTGTCAAGCTGTGCCATCAGCGGTAATTCAGGCATCCAGATCAGTCCTTCCTCGGCTGCGGTACGTGCGGGCGCGACGCAACAATTTTCGGCAACTATCACCGCCCCACCTCCTGTTCCTGTTCAAGGCCCAACCTTGACTACGACTGCCAACGTATTGCAAGTCTCAAATCCTGCCGGTCGTGGCAGTGCGGCATCGGGTGATAATCACTCGAATACTGGATCGAATACCGCTGCTGCTGCGTTGGTGTGGTCAGTGAATGGAATCCCAGGAGGAAATTCCACTCTCGGAACAATTGATGGAACTGGCCTTTACACGGCGCCTTCCGCACTTCCTGCGTCAGTCTCCTTGGAGATAACGGC
>CATPBY010000389.1 GCA_955652845.1 uncultured Terriglobales bacterium
AAATCGAATCTACTTTGTAAAAAGACATCCAGCAAAGTTACGTGGGGCGCCAAAAGGCAGCCCTTTTTATTTTTGGAATTGCGGATTCCTCAGGGGTTACGCAACCCACGCAGCCACCGCCCTCGGCTATCCGGCCCTCGTCGTTTATTTCAATTTGATGGAAGTGTCTAAAGGCAGGGCCGTGGGGGTCTCGGTTGGAATGGTGATGGTGCAACTTGGATCGTAATCTTTCATAGCAGGAACGGGATTTATCGTCTTTACCAGGTTGACTTCGCCGGGTTCTCCCTCGAGCAGATTCTCGACAATAGTTTTCGTTCCGCCGGCTACGGTCTCATCCGGCGGCAGGATACCGACGCTTTGATTTCTTCCTCCGGTTTTTGCCAGATACATTGCGCGATCCGCGAGGTCGATGACCTCCTCAGCACAGAGCCAGTCAACATCGCTCTTGCTCCACGGATAGGGCGCCCACCCGATGGAACAAGTCTTTCGAACCCTGATGCCGTGACCCAGATCAAATGGCTCCGCCGCCGTGACCTCCAGGATACGGCTGCAGAACGCGGCCGCTCCCGAGCGGTCGGCTGACCGGCTGACCACAACGAACTCTTCCCCGCCCCAGCGGACCAGGACATCCGACTTGCGCATCACCCGCCCCACCCGCTCGGCAAATTTGCGAAGCAACTCGTCGCCCGCCACATGTCCATGTTCGTCGTTCACGCGTTTGAAGAAGTCTACGTCGACCATGAAGAAAATAAGATCGTGATGATCGAGGGGATGAAGCCGCGATCCTTCGCTGCGCTGGTAGTTCCTCAACACCTGGCCCACATCGGCAGCCATGGTCTCCTCCAGATAACGACGGTTGCGTACCCGGGTGAGTGGGTCGGTGAGAGAAGCCTCCTGTAATTCAAAGTTTTTTCGCGCCAGTTCGGTGCTGTGCTCGCGCAGTAATTTCTCTTTTTGCAGCAGGTCTTCCCGCAGGCTATGCATCTTGTCGAGGTTTCGTTGTGTAACAGAGAGCAGCGACAACAATTCGCGGTCCTGCAGATATTGTTTCAGCGAGACACAGGCAGCCAGCGCGAAACCTGTGAGCAACGAGATTACCAGGCGCGAAGTATGGATCTGCGAATCCGAATTCGGCCAAAACACCTCCCAGACGCCCATCAGAGGAACCGACAGAACTGCGAGCATGGCCAGCTGGGGGGCCAGTCCGACGGTGCTGCGCCGATCCTCCCGCGGGCCCTCGCGGTCCCCGCCGACGCCAGCCCCGCTGAACCCGACCCAGATGAACCAGCAAGCCGCCGCCACCATAGGGACGTCATACAAACTCCCGGAATGGTAGGCGCCAATGGCAATCGCAGTGTTCGCCCATTGCGAGCTGAACGCATACAGGCACGAAGCAACAAAAAGGTTCCGGTAGATTCCCTTCCACGGGCCGTGGGCGCGCGCTACCAGAGCTCCCAGAGTCACCAGGAATGCGAGATTTTCCAGGAAGTACAGCATGTCGTAGCGAAGGCCGTAAATGTTGCTGTCGCGCGACAGAAACTGGTACGGCGCCACAACATAGGCGTACAGGAAAACCCACCAGAGCAGGAGGAGGAGCAGGTTCAAAGTCTGTAAGTAGAGTTTGCGCCGTCCCTGAGGCTGGTCAGGACGTAGAACGACTGCCGCCATCAACGGCACAATATGTATGAAAAGAGCAGGGTCGCCGACCGAATCATCCGGCATGCTCTTACGGATCAGAACTTCATAGTACAACCATGCCCACACACTGATCGCCCACAGGAACATGCTCCCCGCAAGAAACGTCCAAAATACGCGAGTTTGTCCCCGGCTGCGCAGGGCATTGCGGATCATGACTCCGGTGGCAAACAGGACCAGCACAACCATGCCGATGTCCTCTTGCGACGTAGCCGGAATGCCGGGTTTCAGGGCGACCGCGAGAGCAATCTCCCCCAGCACCAGCGCCGCCGAGGCAGCTAACCACCAGTGCGGCCGGGTTTTTATCTCAGCATGCATACTGCGGCGAGAGCAATGCCGGTGCCTCCGCCGGGCTGGCAAAGGTTACAGGCATATTGGCAGACACCACGTCCTCTCGTCTTCCCAAGACATCGGATATCAATTTGTTAAAGGAATCTTAAATCAGCCAGACGGGGTAAAAGGAGGCCGAAGGCTGCGCGGGGTTACCAACGTAATGTGTTCCGGAATGACAGCTGGCCAAGCTACGCGTTCACTCCGCAACACTTCTTATACTTTTTGCCGGAGCCGCAAGGGCAGGGGTCGTTGCGTCCGATTTTGGCAGCGCCGCGCACGACTTGCTGGACCGGTTGCAGATCTCCCGAGCCCGCCATTCGCGCCTGGTCGAGCTCGCGTCGTTTCTTGCGCTGGAAAGCCTCCTCAATTTCGTCGACGGAGGTGGCTACGCCGCGTGGCGCCCTGCGGCCATTGCCGTCCGTTACCAACCCATGCAGGGAACCGCCGTCTGCTCCGCCCCCGGCAGATGTTGCGGCTTGAGCCGCCACAGCCCCGTCTGCTGGCCGCTCCAGAATCTGCATGAGATAGAGATAACGAACCGTATCCTCCTGGAAGCGCTGCATCATGGCTTCAAACATGTCGAATGATTCGCGCTTGTACTCGACCAGAGGGTCGTGCTGGCCGTAGCCGCGGAGACCGATGCCCTCCTTGAGGTGGTCCATATCCCGAAGGTGGTCTTTCCATTGCGAGTCGAGGACGCTCAGCATGATCATGCGTTCGTGATAGCGCATGGCGTCGGGACCGATTAGTTTTTCTTTGGCGTCGTAGCGATCTTTTAGCTTCTCAAAAATCGCGTCGCCCAGCTCCTGGCGGTTCAGCGTTTCCGGCTTGATGCCCTCGGCCAGAATATCTACACCAAAGCGGGTGAAGATCGCGTCTTTCAATGCTTTAATATCCCAATTCTCAGGGTGAACTTTAAGCCCACAGAACTGGTCCATCAGGTCGCCGAGGATGCCGGAAACATAATCTTCGAGGATAAGTTCCTTCTGCTCGACCCCCTCCAGCAATTGATGGCGGAGACCGTAAACCGCCTCGCGCTGCTTGTTCATGACGTCGTCATACTCAAGCAGGTGTTTGCGGGCTTCGAAGTTTTGCGCTTCGACCGCTTTCTGTGCGACTTCAATGCGGCGGGTGATCAGCCGCGATTCAATGGGAATGCCTTCTTCCATGCCCAGCCGCTGGAGCAGGTTCGAAACCCACTCTTTGGCGAAGATGCGCATCAGGTCATCTTCGAGAGAGAGATAGAATCGCGAGGAGCCGGGATCGCCCTGGCGGCCGGCGCGACCGCGCAGCTGGTTATCAATTCGCCGGGCCTCATGGCGCTCGGTGCCGAAGATGTGCAGTCCCCCCACAGCGGTCACTTCATCGTGCTCTTTGTCGGTCTGCTGCTTGTAGCGGGTGTAGATTTCGGTCCACTGGTCGGTGGGAACAACATATTCATTGCCGTTGTAATACCAGACTGTGCTCCTGGTCTCGTCCACATCGATTTGAATTTTTCCTTGAGCGGCGCGGAGCTGTTGCGCTAGTCCCCTCTTCACGCACTCCTGCTTGGCCATGAATTCCGGATTGCCGCCGAGCAGGATATCGGTACCGCGGCCGGCCATATTGGTGGCTATGGTCACCATCCCCTTGCGCCCGGCTTGCGCGACGATCTCGGCTTCGCGCTCGTGGTACTTGGCATTCAGCACGACGTGCTTGATTCCTTTTTTCTTGAGCAGCTCAGAGAGGCGCTCCGACTTTTCGATCGACGTCGTGCCTACCAGCACCGGCTGGCCCGTCTGGTGAAGTTTCTGGATCTCATCGGAAGCGGCGAAATATTTTTCTTTCTCAGTGCGATAGACAGTGTCGGGATTCTCCAACCGCAACATTGCTTTGTTGGTAGGAATCACCATTACTTCCAGCTTGTAAATCTTGTCAAACTCGGGAGCTTCGGTTTCTGCCGTTCCGGTCATGCCGGCCAGCTTCTTATACATGCGGAAATAATTCTGGAAGGTAATGGT
>CATPBY010000390.1 GCA_955652845.1 uncultured Terriglobales bacterium
ACAACAATATCTGCATTACTTCTATCCCGGCGCGCTGATCATGATCGTATTATTCACCTCTATCTTCACCATGATGTCGGTAATCGAGGACCGCAAGGAGGGATTTCTTCTTTCCGTGCTGGTCGCCCCTGTCTCGCGCTCCGCAATCGTCCTGGGAAAGATTTTGGGAGGAACAACACTATCTACCATCCAAGGCCTGATCTTTCTGGCCTTCGCTCCTCTGGTCGGAGTGCATATTCGTTTCGAAGACCTGCTGCTGGTGGCGCTCACGGTTTTTCTGGTTTCGTTTGCTCTGACAGCGCTGGGTTTCGCCATCGCCTGGCCCATGGATTCCAGCCAGTCCTTTCACGCCATCATCAATCTCTTTCTAATCCCGTTATGGCTGCTGTCGGGCGCGCTTTTCCCAGTCGCTGGAGCCGCAGGCTGGATTCGGGTCCTCATGTGGATCAACCCGCTGACTTATGGAGTCGAGGCGTTGCGCGACCTGCTCTATCCGGGCAGCCCGGCGGCGTTTCCGTTGACCTCGTCGCTGGCCACGCTGGTTCTCTTCGCCGCCTTCATGTTCGGACTTGCCTTCGTCATGGTCAATCGCCGCACCACCCGTCCAGCTGCATGATGCAGATTCCAGCCCAATACGCCATGTACCCCGTAATTGACGCCGCGTTGAACGGCACGACGGCCATCCTGCTGCTTATCGGCAGAACTTTTATAAAACACGGTCGTATGGCCGCTCACCGTGCGGTAATGATTGCGGCTTTAGTCTCATCCACCCTGTTCCTCACTTCATACGTGTACTATCACTACCACGTGGGATCGGTACGATTTCAGGGACAGGGCTGGTCCCGTCCTCTCTATTTCAGCATCTTGATTTCACATACTATTCTGGCCGTGCTTATCGTCCCTATGGTTATGATTACCTTGAGCCGTGCTTTGCGCGCGCGCTTCGATCGTCATCGGGCTATCGCCCGCTGGACTTTTCCGTTGTGGATGTATGTCTCCGTAACCGGGGTCATTGTGTACGTCATGCTCTATCATCTGTTCGCAGCCTGAAGATTTCAGACTTCGTTTGTGAACCTTCGTGTCATCTGTGGTAAGTGGTTTTTTGCGCCACACAAAGGGCACGAACCAAGGAATTTTAAGACCGGGTATGTCGGTCGTGCGACTCAAAATCGATGTTGCCGGTACCGTCGCCGATGGAGCGTGGCGCGAACTCCGCCAGTTTGATCAGATCCAAAGCGCAGACTTCGGTCCGCAGTTTGGCAGCGGAGGCCGCTGTAATCATCCGCTCAACGCTCCTCATGCCAAAGGTGAATGGATCGGAGCCGAAATCCGGCTGCAGACTCCGCTTCTGGCGCAGTACGCTGTGTCTCACTACCTGGAGCAGGATCGCGTGCTGGACGCCGACGTGATCGAGCAATAACCATGACAACCAGTCCCAACCTTGCCGCAGCTGAACGCCCGGCACGCCCCCGCATGTCCGCGCGCAATCGCCTGCTCTTTTTTCTTACTGCCTGGCTGATCGTCCTAATGCCATTCCTGTTCTGGTGGAACACCTGGTTTGGCCGCCAGCTTTCCAACCGGCAGTTGAACGAATATTTGCAGGATGTAAAGAAACCCCGCCACATCCAGCATGCCCTGGTGCAGATTGGCGAACGCATGGGACGTCACGACAACAGCGGGACCCGGTGGTATCCGGATGTTGTGCGCTTGTCTTCGTATCCGGTCGAGGAGGTCCGCAACACGGACGCCTGGGTCATGGGCCAGGACACATCCGGAGCCGGTTTCCATCAAGCCCTGCTTAAAATGCTGGACGACTCTTCATTGATGGTACGAGGCAATGCCGCTCTCTCCCTGGTGCGCTTCGGTGACGCCAGCGGCCGGCCTCAGATCATCGCGCTTCTTGCGCCCGCGAAAGTAATGGCATCCAGCCCCGGCAAAATCGTAGACACCAGCACGATCGGAACGGCGGTCCACCAAAACGGGGTTATCGCCAAGATCGAAAACGGCGGCCAGACGACGGAAATGCGCTCCCCCATCAGCGGGCGCTTACGGGAGCTCTCCGTAAAAAGGGGACAGACGGTCAACGCTGGTAACGAGTTGGCGACTGTCGATCCCGGCATCGACCAGATTTGGGAAGCGCTCCGCGCCCTTTACCTCATCGGCCAGCCGGAGGACATCCCGGCCGTCCAGGCCTACGAACGCGAATTGCCGGACATTCCCGACCACGTGCGCCAGCAGGCAATCGAGACTGAAAAAGCAATTAGGAGTAGAGAGAAGTAGGGAAAGTGTAATTGGAGATATGTTTGAGAGCTGACAGCTGCTGCGGACAGCTAGAACGGCATTACTCCAACTTCTTTTTCCACTTCGACCGTATCCACCATCACAATCGCATCCCACGGACAGCCGTCCAGGAACGCTCCGTCCGGACCTTTGCTGGTGCACTTCTTGCAGCCAATACAAAGAATCGGGTCGACTTGAATGCGGCCGAACGGTGGATGGTCCTCGTCCGGAACCCAGAACATGCAATCCTCGACCGGACAGTATTCCACGCAAGCGGGCGATCCGGCGCAGCCCGTACAACACTCGGTTATGACCGCGAGCTCTTTGGGTTTCTTCTTGCGAGGGGTGGTCAGTCCCTTGGATCTGGGCTCGTGCTTGAGCTCGTCAGGCACGCTCCCAACGGCTCCCGTAGCGGGTTCAGCAGGCATCGCTTTCATTATATCGCACCAGCCAAAGCTCTTGACCGCAAGGACAAAGGACACTTCAAGCTCGCAAAGAAACTCCCTCGTATAGCTTTGCCAACTTTGCGAATCCTTTGCGTCCTTTGCGGTTAAAGGCTCTTCCCTTCCGCTTTCTGATATATTGAGCATCCAGCCCCAATCATCCCGGTTTCCCCGCGTTTACAGTTCCCAATCTCAAAAGGGGCGGAAGGACATCACTTATGGCAGGAAAAAGTCTTAATAGAGTTACTCTGATAGGGAATCTCGGTAAAGATCCCGAAATCAAGTACACCCCGAGCGGCACCCCAGTCGCCAAGCTGACTTTAGCCACCAATGAGCGCTTCAAAGATAAGGCGGGAGAATGGCAGGACCGCACCGAGTGGCACAACGTAGTTCTTTGGCAACGTCTGGCGGAAATTGCCGGCGAGTATCTCAAGAAGGGCGGTAAGGTCTACATCGAAGGCCGCCTGCAGACGCGCTCCTGGGACGACAAGACCTCAGGACAGAAGAAATACATGACGGAAGTCGTGGCCAATGATCTGATTCTTCTCGGCGGCCGTGGAGAAGGCGCCGGTGGCGACTTCTCGGGCGCTTCACGCGGCGCAGCGGCCGGAAATAATTTCGAGCAGCGCGCGCCTGAACCAGAACCGGCTGCCTCCACGCCCATCAGTGACGAAGACATTCCATTTTAGGCGATTTGTTTAGAGGACGCACATGCCCGAATTAGCCGACCAGACTTGTGTCCCTTGCCGTGGCGACATTCCGCCCATTAAGGGCTATCACCTGCAACGTCTCTCACAGATCGTCCCAGAGTGGAAAGTCGTCGACGAGCACCATCTGTTCCGCGTCTTCAAATTTCCTGATTTCAAGCAGGCGCTGGATTTCGTGAATCGCGCAGGAGAAATCGCGGAACAGCAAGGGCATCATCCCGACATCCTGCTGGCCTGGGGCAAAGTTGAAATCACTCTGTGGACGCACAAGATCGATGGTCTCAGCGAGAGCGATTTCATCATGGCGGCCAAGATTGACCGGCTGGCTGCTGGCTAGCGAATCGCTTCAGCTCTAGTCCCCAGTGTCTGCAGATCCGACCAGCGCGGATGACTTCTGCCACCGCATTGCCCAAAGCCATAGGCCTGCCGGAATCAGCATAAGCAGGCCAGAAGCGGTCGCGACCATGCGCGCCGAGACTCCCCAATCGAGAAAGATTCCGCACAGGTACGCGCCCACAGCAATCGTCAGCATGGAGAAGCCGAGGTCAGCAGCAAACACTCTTCCCCGGAAGCGATCATCCGTGTTGAGCTGCAACAGCGTGGTTGAGAAAACCCACACCGTCGATCCGCCACAATGCGCCAGCATCACACATAAACAAGCCACCCATACGCCCCTGGCGCCGCCCAGCGCCGCGTACCCAGTGGCAATGGTCAGATAACCAAACAGGATTCCCAGCCGCAAGCGTTGATCAGAACGTCCCGCCCAACGCGCCGAGAACAGAGGTCCAATTATGGCGCCGACGCCCCTCGCACCCAGCAGCAGACTCATGCCCAGCATGGCGCCCCTCTGGGAGTCGATTCCATGCCAACGCAAGGCAAAGTCGCCGTGTCCCATCACTGTGAACAGCACCCAACTGGGCCCGATCATGAGCTCGCCTGCCTTGGCAAACATAGTGGACAGCAGTCGCGGCCGTCTGCGCACGTAGCGAACCCCTTCGACGATAGGCGAATAGTCCAATAAGTCCCCAGCTCGAAGCGGCGGAAACAATTTCGCATGCGGTTCGTCGAATCGCATCCCTCGAATCAGCCATGCCGACCCCAGGAAAGAGAGCGCGTTTAGCAGGAAAACGGCGTCGCGTCCCAGAAGCGCCGCGACCACTCCTCCAACCGATGCCCCGATAAGCAAGTTTACCGACCATGTTGCAGAAGACAGGGTATTAGCCAGAATCACGTCGTCCTTAGCCGTAATATTGGGAATTACGGAGCTGCGCCCGGGCTCAAAGAATGCCGCCATGATGGTTTCCAGCAGCAGCAGCGGATACACCAGCCAGACCAGCGAGCGCGAGCGGACCAGCAGCATGGCCAGCACAATCACAAACCGCGCCACGTCGGCGGTAATCATCACCCGCCTGCGGCTGACCCGGTCATTCACCACCCCGGCGGCGGGGCCAATAAAGGTCTGCGGTAGCACTTGCAACACCAGCGCCAGCGCTACAGAACTGGCTCGCCCGGTAAATTCGAGCAGCAGACTATAAATCGCGAGAGTGTAGAACCAGTCGCCGATCTCGCTCACGATCTGCGCCATCCACAACCGCCGAAAATTATGGTTCTGGCGCAACAGGCGCGTGTAGGCAGACAACGAGATCGAACTGGGTCGCTGCGATACCAATTCCATGGTCGACGATTAATGCTATCTTCTGCGGAAACAGCTGTCAGCCGCAGGCAACGAACGTTTTGTTTATAATCCCGACATGCTGGACGACAACGACTTCCGCAAGCATGCCGACAATGCTCTTGGGTCCCTGAAGCGGAGCCTTATTACGGCTGAAGAATCGGCCGATATTGAAGTGGAGGATCAGGCTGGCGCGCTGCACATATCTTTCGATGACGGCAGCAAGTTCGTGATTTCGCCCAATGCCCCCGTGCGGCAAATCTGGATTTCCGCGCTCGCTACCAGCTTCAAACTGGATTGGACAGAATCGAATCAGGATTTCGTTCTGCAGAAAACCGGAGAAGCATTAAAGCCGTTAGTGGCCCGGCTGATAAATCAACAATTAGGTGAAGAAGCAGTAGTCCTGTAGCTCAAGACTCACACGTAGGAACACTCGCCCTTGGCTGTTCAGCCGCCAAAGGCGGCTAAAGAAATAATCCCTGAACCGTCCAGTCGCGATGCCCCGCGGTGTTCATGCCGCTCCCAGTTTCTTCCTCAAATCGGTCGCAATCAGCTTGCCGTGAAAACGCCCATTTTCGATAAAAATTTCGTTCGTCCTCGATCCCGCCACGATCACCCCCGCCACATAAATTCCAGGCACATTGCTCTCGAGCGTCTGTGGAT
>CATPBY010000391.1 GCA_955652845.1 uncultured Terriglobales bacterium
CGATAACGCCAATCTCGGCACTCACTGCGCCGATTGTCACATTCCTCCGGTCACGACAGGACACACCGTCTTGGATTACCAACCGGATTCCCAAGGTGTGCCTTCTCTGGCGCAGGGCGAGGCGATCGAATTCATGATCATGGGCGACAACTTGGAGGAGGCCAACTACGACCACGGCATGTACAACATCGGCCTTCGCCGCAGCGGTTGTGGCACGGCAACCTGCGCCGCGGAAGACAAGGGTCGGATAGCTAACGCCCCCGGGAACCCTCAATACCAAAATCCGTTGTTCTTAACCGCTGTGCACATCACCTCGATTTCGCGAACCTCGAACCTGGTTACGGTCACCACGGGAACCAGCCTTCCATCTTTCTTCACTCCGGGACTGTTCATCAACATTGTCGGAGTCACCGATCCAAGCTTTAACAGCACGTTTGTGAACGGGAGTGCTGCAATCGGACCGCTACCAATCGGGATCAAGTTGTCGCCGACTCAGTTCACTTACTTTGTGCCCGGTACGTTGCTCGCTGATGCTACCTCGTCCGGTGGAACTGCTAATGCAGGCAAACCTTTCCCGCTTTCCCTGGTAGAGCTGACGGCCCTGCGAGAGGATGTCGCTACCTGCGCGGCCGCAACGATCCCCCATGTAGGCTGCTTGCCACCGGATGTGGCCAGGTTTATTCCGGACGTCCCAATCTTGCCTCGCCGGGTTACGAACGGCGCTTTCAAGGCACCCAATCTGCGAAATATAAGATTCAGCGGTCCGTATTTCCACGTCGGAGATTCAGCCACGCTGCGGCAAGTGGTGGAGTTCTACACCCGCGGCGGCAATTTCCCCAACACTAACTTGCACGATAAGACGGTGGATGTCGATGGTATTCCGCCCTTGATGTTCCCCGAGTTTAACCCTTCGGCTGAGCAATATATCGACGCATTGGTGGACTTTCTGGCCGACGGTCTCACTGATAGTCGAGTGGCCCTTGAGCAGGGACCATTCGATCATCCCAGCCTGAAGGTTCCCAACGGAGCGCAGGCGGCTCATCCCGACCTCGATATTTTTATTAACGTCCCTGCCGTGGGCACGGAAGGTCGGGCCACGCCACTGCCGACGTTCTTGAACCTTGATCCGCACTCACAATGATTCGGCGGACATGGAGGCAGGAAGGTTCAGAAGGAAGAGTCCAATAACGGGGTCGAGAAACACATCGGGAGGAATCTGATGACACGGAAATCCACGACAATTCTGGCTTTAATCTCTGCCTTGGCCTTGCTGTTCGGATTCGAGGCCAGTGCCAAAGTAACTACTGTGCTCAACAGCAACGTGCCACCAGGCTTCGGCCAAGGCGGGTACATCGAGGCGGCCACGGTGGATAATTTTGCTGATCCGGACAGCGGCGGCACATTAACAATGCAGGGCGTCCGGATGATCGTGCCTAAGAACAGCGTCCTCCAGTTTCCTGCCAACACCTTGAAATGGAGGGATCTGTTTGATCCTACCGTTTCAGCCCCGGTCAACGACGTTGCCCCTAGCATTCATGCAGGCAAGACGGGCCTGGCGTTGCTCGACAATCCGTCACAAGTTCGGGGAGTGAGTCCCTACCTGCCCTTCAACGCGATTGTATTGGGGAACATTGACGTCAAAGGCACGACTATCAATAACGTCACTGGGCTCAAGAACCCTCCCGGTACCTACATCGTGGGACTGATCCTCCCCGTGGGCCAGGATATAGGCAATGTCGGTCAGGGTTTCATCACCTTTATCGACTATGCGAAAGGCCGGTTTGAGGTGGGCGGGACCGTGGGCAAGCAGAACACCGGTACCGTCATTGAAATCAATGACCCGACGGGGCGCTACGGCCTGCCGCACAGCCCTGATCCGCGCTGGTCGGTGGACAATGAAAATCCCACTATCGCTAGCGGCAACGGCTACCCCATGTGCGTGCCGCGAGTTGCAACTCCCCCCGGTGACCCGGACTGCCCGCTTTTCAACCGTCCGCTGAACCCTCCAGTCGGGGCTCCTGGTCATGACCCCATTTTTCCCCCCGGCGTACCCTTGCAGGCTCTTATGATGCCGGCCACCCCGTCACCTCCGCCGCCTAGTTCAACCCAGCCGGACCCCTGGAAACAGGCGCCCTTGATGCTGGGCGACTACATCGCCTACGCTGGCGTCTTGTACAAAAATGTCCCCAATGCTATCGTCACCAACTTCAAGACCCAGACCTATATCTCCGCCAACACGGTGGGTGTCGATAAACTGGGCATCTACACGGCGCCAGGGACGGCGGACAAAGTGGGGCCCGCTTATGTGCAGCTTGCCAGAGGGGTGGTCGGCACCGGCGGTAATATCAACGGCACCAACGTCCTGCCGAATGCAACCCTCGGGATCGTAGGCGGAAATATCCCACTGCCGGAACCAAGAAACAACATTGTCATCGTCGGATTCGTTACCGATTCCACCCAGCTCGTGGACATTATCGCCGTAGACATCGATCCCGGCAGCGGCGCCGAGTCATGCCGGATACTCGGTACCCAACTCCCGGAACCCGGCTTCGTTGTAGGTGGGATAGCCAGGGGGAATAAGGGCCGCTTCCGGTTCGAAGTAGGTAAAGGAAACTTTCAGCCTACGACCCGGGTGTACTCGGCCTACAGCCGCCACGGCCAACTGCAGTTACCGAACCAGGCCAGCACTATACCTCCAAGTCCCCAGATATGCGTCGATCCGGATGCCCCAGCACCCATCCTTAGCGGGGGTAACGGGCTCCTCTCTGGGCAGTATCACGCTCCCATGTTCACGTTCCAGTACCCGGACGCTCCCCCGGGCTTCCCGAGTATCCCGAGCAACTTCGATAACCAGCCGTTCCTGGTCCAAGGTGAGGGAGGAAATCCAAGCGCAGGTCCGCTCGCCCCTCAACCCCCGATCTGTCCTGATTCCGGCGGGGTGCCTACTTGCCAACCGTAACGTGACCGCTAGGCTTCTGGGAACGCTTGTGCTTGTAGTACCACAAGCGTTCCGCGAGCCGGAGCAACAGGAACAGAGCGAGAGCCTCGTAGGCGCTGCTGTCGAACTTAGCCATGGCCTGGTGGGGCTGCAAATGCGCC
>CATPBY010000392.1 GCA_955652845.1 uncultured Terriglobales bacterium
CACATAACGTGCACCGAGTTCTTTGCCGATGGCGCGGATGTCGCCCGATTCGCTGGAATATTTCGCCGTCGAGCCGCGGGCGATCACCCGCAGATAAGAGAATCGCGACAGGCCAGTGACGATTTCCTCGGATAATCCGTCGGCAAGGGCTTTCAATTCCGCGCTCGTGCCCACATGCTTGAACGGCAGTACTGCGACCCAGAAGCCTTCGTCGGCGCGTGTGGCGCCGGAGCCAGTTGCGACGACAACCGAAGTTGGGGGTGCAGGCACGGATTTTGTTGAAACCTCGTCAATCTCCAGCCCCGCTTTCCGCAGTCCGTCGATCAGTTGCTCAACCAGTTCTGGTTGCCACCACTTCGTAAGTTCCTCCCGCGCAATGGTGGAGAAATTCGGCCGAATCGCCAACAAAGCCAGCGCCGCGTTATGCGCCAGTTCCTGCTCGCCAAGTTGTCCATAAGTCACCGCGAGCGCAAATTCGTTGCGCCAGAAACCCGGCATGTTGACCTTGAGCGCCAGGTCCAGGGCTTCCTGATAGTCACCCTTCCGGTAGGCATCGAAGAACGGCGGGAACCAGTACCATCCCGGATGGTTGGGGTTAAGGTTCCGGGCTTTCTCCATCAGAGCGCATCCGCGCTCCCATTCTCCGGAATAGGAAAGCAGGAAGCCCATGTAAGCCAGAGTGAACCCATCCATCGGATTGAGTTCCATCGCGCGCAGGGCCGCGCTGCGAAACGCTTGCTTTTCCCGGCGGAAATACAACACCGACGCCAGCGCATGATGGGCCAGGTGATTGGACGGAGCGGCATCGACCGCGCGCCGCGCCGCCGCGAGGGCACGTCCGAGCGGGTCCGGGCGAAGGTTGTACCCGTGGTTGTACTCTTCCCGGTAGAGCATGGACAGCATGGCCAGGCAGTCGGCATTGCCGGGCTCTTGTTGCACCGCCTTCTCCAGCGCCGCCCTCGCGCCCCCATGGTCCGCCACGTTGACGTGTTTGAAATATGCAAAGCCGCGCAGCAACGCTTCGTATGGAGTTAATTCGTCAGGATTCCGGTTGCGCAGTGTTTGACTCATGCTGTAGGGCAGCACGCCGTGCGTCTCAGCAACCGTAGAAACAATGCGCGGGACTAAATCATCCTGCAACTCGAAAACCGCCTCCGGGTTGAACGTCCGCTCATAGTTCTCCGCCCAAAGATGAGTCCCGGAGACTGCATCGACGAGCTGCACCGCCAGCCGCAGCTTTGTTCCCGCCTGCCGCAGGCTTCCTTCCATCACATAGCGGGCGCCCAGTTCTTTGCCGGTCTCGCGAACATCAGTTGACTCACGAACGTAACGCGCGGTGGAACTGTTGGCGATCACCCGCAGATAAGAGAATCGCGACAACCCGGTGACGATGTCTTCTGTCAGTCCTTCTGCCAGCGCCTTGAGTTCGGCATTTCCTCCGCTGTATTTGAAGGGCAGCACCGCGACCCAGAAACCTTCATCGGCGCGCACGGAGCCGGAATCAGCCGTCTTTGCCAGAGCAAAGTTTTCGGCTGTGCTTTCAATTTCCAGCCCGGCTTTGCGGAGGCCGTCGACATAGTGTTCGGCAAGTTCATCTTCGAACCATTTCCTAAATTCCGCGCGAGCCGCCGTCGCGAAATCCGGACGGATCGCGAGTAGTTCCTGCACAGCTTTTCGCGCACGCTCGCGTTCGCCCAACTGCCCGAAGGCCGCGGCGGAAGTGACAGGCCCCCAAAAGTATCCAGGCATGTTGATTCTCATCGCGGCGTCCGCTGAGGCACGGTAGTCCCGCTTGCGATATGCGTTGAAGACCGCCGTCATCCCGTACCAGCCCGGGTGATGTGGATTGAGCTGGACGGCCGCCTCCACGATGGCGCACCCGCGGTCCCAATCCCCGGCCAGCGCGATCAACATACCCATGAAAGCGTTAAGGGCTCCGTCTGCTCGATTCAGTCCAAGCGTTCGCTCTGCCAGGGGACGAAAGGCATGCCACTCTTTCCGAAAAAACATGTTCTGAGCCAGAGCCTGGCAGGCCAACGAACTCGATGGCGCCAGTTCCACGGCCCGCTGCGCCGCAGCCCGCGCTCGCTCCAGCGGATGTGGCGCTCCGCTGAAGCCGAACATGTGCTCATCGGAATAGAGCGTTGCGAGCATCGCCCAACAGTCACTGTGTGCGGGCGCGATCTGCACGGTTGTTTCGAGGAGCGCCCGCACGCTGGCGTGCTCTTCCGGAGACATCCTTTCGTGGAAGCTGAAGACTCGAAGCACCGCCTCGTAGGGGCTCAATTCGTCGTCGCGCTTGTTCCGAATGACATTGCTGATACTGTGCGGCAACACGCCATGCTGGTCCGCTACGGTTGAGACGATGCGAAGACCGATCTCGTCCTGCATTTCGAAAATAGCTTCCGGGCTGAACGCTCGTTCGTAAGTCTCAGCCCACATTTGAGCGCCGGTCGCCGCATCCACCAACTGGACCGCGACACGCAATTTCGAGCCCGCCTGGCGTAGGCTGCCTCCCATTACATAGCGCGCGCCGAGCTCCTTGCCGACCGCGCGGATGTCTCCTGACTCGGTGGAATATTTCTCGGTCAAGCCGCGGGCGATCACTCTCAGGTAGGAGAAGCGCGAGAGAGACGTAATGATTTCTTCGGATAGGCCATCGGCCAAGGCTTTGATCTCAGGGCTTGCCCCCGCTGCTCTGAATGGCAACACCGCAACCCAGAAACCTTCGTCGATTCGGGCACGGGCCGCGCCGGAATCGAGCGTAGCCACGGGGCGCGAGATCGAACCAGCGACAGCCGAAGTTCGTGACGACGCTTGTCGCGCCAAATCACGGAACTCATTGCTGACGTCGCGCGCCGTCTGCATGCGATGGCGTGGATCCTTTTCCAGGCAGCGGCGGATGATGCGCCCCAGATCGCTGGGTAGATCGGCCCGCGCGTCGGTGACAGAGGGTGGATTGTCGCGCAGAATCGCCGAGGTCAACTCGGCCGAAGATTGTCCCGCGAACGGGCGCTGGCCCGTGCACATTTCGTGCAGCAGAACGCCGAGCGAAAAAATATCTGTGCGATGGTCGAGCGCGCGTCCCGAAACTTGCTCGGGCGACATGTAAGCGGGCGTTCCCATGACCACTCCCATTTGGGTTTGGGCTGAGGTCAGGGTGGCATCCGTGGAACTCCCGGCGCGCAGGTCTTTCGCTAAACCAAAATCCAGTACCTTGACGCGGCCTTCGTCCGTGACCATCACGTTTGCGGGTTTGAGGTCGCGATGCATGATCCCTCTTTCATGCGCCGCGGAAAGTGCGTCGGCCAGCGCTCCCCCGATCTCGATGATTCGTTCAACGGGGAGGCCGCTCGGCGGAATCTGGCGATCAAGCGATTGCCCTTCAACCAGTTCCATGGTCAGGAAGTGAATGCCTTCGGCTTCTTCCACCGAAAAAATCGTCACGATGTGCGGATGGTTGAGCGCGGCCACGGCCCGAGCTTCTCCCTGGAAGCGGGCGAGCCGTTCGGGATCGAGGGCCATTTCGGGGGGAAGTACCTTGAGGGCAATGTCTCGCCCAAGCTTGGTGTCCGTCGCCCGATACACTTCGCCCATCCCACCGGCGCCGAGCGCGCTTGCAATTCGGTAATGCGATAGCGTCCGGCCGATCACATCCAGCCCCCCTTTGGTCACCGCACGATTTCGAGTGCGCCACTGACTTCAGATGACGCAGGGCCGATTCTACATCAGGGCGATCTCAGGATGGCGCATGGACTCCCCACTCGTGGCATCAGCAGTTTCGACTGCGTCGCCAGTCTTGCTTGCTACAAATTAGGAGGTTGCAGGGTTCGCAGAAATTGTGAAAGGAAGATGAGCGGCCTGAGACATAGGTAACACATTGTACCGGACACATAGGTGACACTTTCTCCCCTTAGAGGGGAGGGAGCGATGCCTTGGAAGGAGTGTTCGGTAATGGATGAAAGGCTGCAGTTTGTAGCTCGCCGGCTAGCCG
>CATPBY010000393.1 GCA_955652845.1 uncultured Terriglobales bacterium
GAACGAATCAATGCTGCCCGCGCCCAGGTTACCATCACCCGCTCCAGCTTGTTTCCGCAAGTTGCGGCCAACGGCAATTTCAATGGCGGCAAGGACGGCGCTACTCGATTCAAGTTCAACTTCTTAACCCTCGCCGGAGACGCTGCCTTTCAAATGGATCTATTTGGCCGCTTGCGTCGTGCCACTGAGGCGGCACGCGCCGAACTCCTGGCTACAGAAGATGCGCAGCAAACGGTAATTCTGACCCTCGTCAGCGACCTTGCGAGGGACTACTTCACTCTCCTGCAACTCGATCTTCAACTTCAGATCACACGCCAAACGGTCAGTACGCAGACCGATTCCGTCAAATTGACGAATCTCCGCCTGAATCGAGGGGTGGCCACGAAATTGGATGTGCTTCAGGCGCAGCAAGTGCTCGATACCGCAAATGCGCAGATACCTGACCTCGAGCGGGCGATTGCCCAGGAAGAAAATGCCATAAGCATCCTGGTGGGTGACTACCCGCATGATGTTGCCCGCGGGCTTCCTTTGGTCGAACAGACTCTGCCGCCTGAAGTTCCACCCGGCCTTCCATCTTCAATGATCGAGCGACGTCCTGACATTCGAGAGGCCGAGCAAATTCTGGTCGCGTCCAATGCAGAGATTGGAGTTGCCAAAGCTCAGTTTTTCCCGCAAATCGTATTGACCGGTTCTTTTGGGCGAAGCAGCGCTTTCTCAAGCCTGATGGCATCGCAGGTTGGCATCTGGTCGTATGGTGCGCAGGTGAGCCAGCCGATTTTTACGGGCGGGGCGCTTCGCGGGAATCTGCGGCTGGCTAAGTCTGAGAACCAACAAGCCCTCATTGCTTACCGCCAAACGATCCAGCGTGCTTTCGGGGAGGTATCCGACGCGCTGATCGGCTATGAGAAACTCCACGAAGTGCGAATGCGGCAGCAGGACACCGTTTCGGATCTGGAGGAGACGGTCCGCATCTCTACCCTTCGTTATAAAGGTGGAACGACGACCTACCTTGAGGTACTGGACGGGCAACGGTCACTCTACGGCGCTCAATTGACGCTCGCTTCAGCCCGTGGCGATGAATACAGAAGCCTCATCCAACTCTACAAGGCTCTCGGCGGAGGTTGGCAACAACAATAGGAAACACCCGTGGGCGATGCCAATGCGGCCTTTCTTCTAACATTAAGTGCGCTCCTTCCGATCGTTGATCCGCTTGCCGGAAGCCCACTTTTTCTGGCCATGACCCAGGACTATTCACCTCAAACTCGAAGGTGCTTGCCTGGCGTGTCGCCCTGAACAGCTTGGTTCTGCTGGTCGGCTCCTATATTGTGGGAGCGCACGTACTCAACTTTTTTGTGGTGTCGCTCCTTGGGGTACAGGTCGGCGCAGGTCTGATCGTTGTCTCGATGGGCTGGGGTATTCTGCTCGAAAAGGATGAGAATTATGAAACAACTCGCCGCAGTGTGACATGCTCAGATGTTTTTCACTGCGCCTTTATCCATTAACGCTGCCCTTGACGGTTGGGCCAGGATCAATCTCTGTCACGGTAACTTTAGGTGCAAACTCGACCGCCACTACCGATTCCATATAGCGATTATTACTGCAGTGCTCATCGCGATGGCCGCAGTCGCTATAAGCATTTTGCTCTGTTACGGCTTAGCGGACCAACTCGCTCGCGTGATCGGGAAAGGTTTCTCCATCCACGTCCGCCGCGACTAAGGAGGATTCCATGAGACCGAAAGTTCTCTTATCATCGTTGCTGCTGTTTCTTACGGCATCCGAGTGGGCCGCCCCAAACAGTGATAACGCCCAGCAATTCAGTCCGCGCGTACGTAGCTTTCGCTTCACCTATAGCTTCACTGTGAAGGATATTCCGGCTGGAGCAAAGCGAGTACGCGTCTGGATTCCAGTGCCCCAGACCGATAAGCATCAGACTGTGCGCGTTCTGACGGTCAAGGCTCCAGCTAAAACCCAAATGACGCAGGAGTCGGAGTACGGCAATCGAATGATGTACGCCGAGATCGACAATCCTGCGACGCCCCAAACGGAGTTTACTCTCGAGTACGAGGTCGCGCGCCGCGAATACACGCGGGGTGACTACGAACGGCTGGAACGGGGAGATCAGAAGCCTGGCATCGTATCCGCCTCGATGAACCGATTGATTGCGCCTGATACCTTAATTCCCACGGATGGCAAGATCAAGACGCTCGCGATTCAGGTGACCGGATCCAAGAGCGGCACGGTTACAAAAGCCAAAGCCGCCTACGACTACTTTTTCGCGACTATGCGCTACGATAAGACCGGGACAGGCTGGGGACGCGGGGACGCGTTGTGGGCCTGTGACTCCAAACGCGGCAACTGCACAGACTTCCACTCGCCCTTCATTGGCGTATTGCGGGCTGACGGTATTCCGGCCCGCTTCGATATCGGCTTTCCTGTACCCGAGAATAAGGACAAAGGAGATATCCCGAGCTATCACTGCTGGGCTGAGTTCTACGCGCAGAAAACCGGTTGGATCCCGGTTGACATTTCGGAAGCATGGAAAGCCCAGGAAAAAGCGGACTACTTCTTCGGTAGCGTTGACGCGAATCGCGTCCAGTTCTCTACCGGGCGCGACGTCACGTTGTCTCCCAAGCAGGATGGCCCGGCGCTCAATTATTTCGTCTACCCATACGTTGAGATTGACGGCAAACCGTACGAAAAGCTCGATAAGAAATTCAGCTTTGAGGAAGTAAAGCCTTCGGCGTGAAGCCGCTAGCTGCAGACGTTAGGCGGCGCAGTGACACTTGCAGAAATGACTACCAATACCTCCGACGAACGGTTCTTGAGCGGTGCAGCGCAATACGCGGCATACCTTGAGACACCGGAGGGCCGACTGCGCCTCGATCTCTCCTTTGCCAACCTGCGGGAGTTTCTTCCGCAGGCCACACGCGGTTTGCGTGCGCTGGATCTCGGAGCCGGTACCGGAGTCCTCGCGGTGCGTCTGGCCCAGCTTGGCTTTCATGTCACATTGCTGGATGCGTCCTCACAGATGCTGGATATCGCCCAACACACCGCAGTGGAAGCGGGAGTTGCAGAACGCATTGCACTCACGCGCGGCGAGGCGGGGCAGTTGGCAAATCTTGTCGAGGTAGAGTCGTTCGACTTAATCCTCTGCCATAACATCCTTGAGTTTATCGATAACCCGAGTGAGGTGTTGGGTGCTGCGGCTCGCGTCTTGCGGGATACTTCCAGCATCATCTCAGTTTTGGTGCGCAACCGGGCCGGTGAGGTAACGAAGGCCGCGCTACTCAACGGGGACTTGACCACGGCAGCGCGCAACCTCACCGCTGAGTGGGGGGACGAGTCCCTCTATGGAGGCAAGGTCCGCCTATTTACGCCTGACAACCTGCGGGCCATGCTTATAGCTGTGTCATTCGCAGTCATTGCCGAGCGAGGTGTAAGGGTCGTCTCGGATTTTCTGCCTCCAAAAGTTTCCCGAACTGACGAATACGAGCGGATTTTTGAACTAGAACGTAAGCTCGGCGCGCAACCGGAGTTTGCCGCGGTCGCGCGCTACTCCCATTTTCTTGCGCGGCGCAGAGGTCCGCTGATGAAGATCGGACTATGAAGAACGTCACAGCTCAACTTTCGTCATCTGCATTCGGCTTGACAGCCCTGGACGGCGGTATCTCGCTCGGGCTGGGCCTAACGAACGAATGCAATCTCACGTGCAGTTTCTGCTACCGCGATCCGACTCGCGCCGATCGCCTTTCACTCGATCAAGTGAAAGCCGTCATGGAATGCCTGCCGGTGCGCTCGGTGAATCTTGGCACCGGCGAGAACGGCATGCATCCTGACTTCAAGACAATACTGGCTTACTTGGGAACGCAACAAGTCAAGCTCACCATTACGTCCAACGGTCACAGTGTTGCGGTGCTGGAAGACGATGAACTTCGAGCCTTCCACGACATTGAGTTCTCCCTCGATTACCCCACACAGGCTGAGCAGGATGCACAGCGCGAGTCGGGAAATTGGGCGCTGATTCACCAACAGGCAGAGCGGTGCCTGAAGCTTGGCATTCCGGTAACCATCGTCGCCGTCATGATGAAGTCGAACTACCTTAGGCTGTCCGATGTGGCGCGAATTGCCAAGAACTTCGATGCCCCGTTGCGCGTGAATGTGTACCAGGCCGTGCGATCGGACATTTACGCCCTCAGCTACGAAGAATATTGGGAAGGATTCCGCCGGCTGCTTGAGGAGACCGACGTCATCGCGATCGGCGAACCGCTGGTTCGCGCCATGGCAGGGCTTCTTCCACTCCGAGCGGGTTGCGGCGTAAGCACAGTACGAGTCACGCCGCGAGCAACGACACAACCTTGCGTCTATTGGCCGGGACCGGGAGAACCGCTTTCCGCCTTGGTCTCCGCCGGCGCAGACATTCTGACTTCGATGCCCTTCGAGCAGGCACGGGCGATTCCTGCGGCATGCGAATCTTGCGAGTTCCGCGAGTCTTGCCACGGCGGATGCGCCGGACGCAGGCGCCTGCAAGGTGCATTATTCGAGCCTGATTCCTATTGTCCGATCGTTCGCGGTGAGCGCCAGCGGGTGAAGATACGGATGGCTGCGAATCGCGAGCTGCCCAAGCTGAACAGTTCCTGCACCACCGTTGTGATCGCCCGCTGATCTGGTTCGCGTCCCCTCTCTGATTCCGCAGGCCTTTTTCTATTGCGCTTTCATCCAAGTATCCGAGCCCGTCAGCTTCACAGCCACGTCGGAAATAACGAGGTGGAAGGGTTTGCCGTCCGCGCTGCCGTGGTGCTCGGTTGCGAACAGCAGGGGACCTGCCTTCTTGTAGCCCACCCACGTTGCCAGCACCCGGCTCGGCGGCTTGGCCCCACCTCGATGGTAGTCAAAGTAAACAACACGGTTGTCCTTACCGACGTAGAGATCCCAGGTGTCGCCGGGCGTGTAGCCACTATCGGCTGGATACTTCACCGGAACCAATTCGGCAGTGCCGCTTCCCTGCGGCAGGTTAAACATACCCTGATCGATCACAGAGGCGCTAGTGTCCCAGTAAGCATGGAAGGGGAACAGAACCCAGTAGTTATCGTTGATGAAACCCGGATCGACCTCATTCTTTATCATGTCGGGTTGACTGCCGAGTTCGGAGCGCTTGTAGGTCACTTTGACGGGCTTGCCGTCTTTGTCTTTCCCTTCGTAGGTGACTTGGGTAGTTTTGGGATCCCACTCCCAGGTGCGGGAGAGTTTGAAGACTCCGGGGATTTCCCCTGTCCAGGTGTAGCGGATTCCCTCAATCTTGTCCCACGAATCGAGACCGTAAGTCTTTGCGATCTTTTCGAGAATGGGCGCACGCTGCTGCGCCCAAGAGTTTGGAGCAAAGGCCAGCATGCCAAGAACTATCCAGCGGATGGTAGTTGAATGGCCCAGAGTTGTCATTAGGGTCCTCCTCGCGACGATATGACTGGTTTCATTAAGCCATTTCCAACGAAAAGTGTGTATTAGACGAAGGTATTGATCGACCCGTTAATATGAGAAGGCACGTTTCGATAATCTACCGGTCCACTGACGATTGCGCGATTGGTCGGCTGACCCGGCGCACAGCGATAATGGCCGCAGCTGTTGCCACGCTTCCGTATTCTAGAAGCATCACCCAACCAGGAAGCGCTCCCCACCCCCCTCTAACTGAGCTCAAGTGCCACATGACGTAAGTGGTATTAATGGTGACGGTCCAAAGGATGATCAGCAGCGTCGAGGCCGACGTAAGAAATGGCAGCAGCCAGAGCAGATACCATGGGAACACGACCGGGGCGCACAACAACGATGCTACCATTGGCCAGGCAAACACGTCGGGAGACCACTGGCCTTTCGTCCTTCGCAACCAGATTGAAGTCGCGAAGCCGACCAGCACAGCCAGGGCAACCACCAGTTGCGGCGCTGCAACTCGATCTAGCGTTGCAAAGAGGGGACCATTAAAGCGGAAAGTCTCTACATAGGTACCCAGCGAGCCGATTGGGGCCCGGCCGTGATCCAGGAATGGTACGCACAGGAGTGCGACCACGGCCGCTGCGAACACAGCGTCGCGAATGCGAACGCGTTTCCAATAAAGCGGCACTAAGACAATTGGCAGAAATTTCACTGCGACAGCTAACCCAAACATCAGGGCTGCGACTGCACGCCACCTGCGTAGGAGTGCGGCGACAGATACGACTAAAAGTAAGGCGCCGACGATATCGATGTGGCCGCTTCCCGCTACTTCAATGGCCAACAATGGGTTCCAGGCGTACGCCAGAACAAGGTGCGCTCCTCGTCCGCTAGTTCGCAAGAGATCAAGCAAAACCAGGGAAATCCCCAAATCGCAAATCACAAATACCAGTTTCAGGGCAAAGACAGACTCACGCACTGCCGTTACAGCGCGGAAAAAAAGCTGCGCTCCCGGTGGATATGGGCTCGGCAGATCCGGGTTGTTCAGGTTGCCGGTTTCCGAGGTATGCAGTGATCGAACAGCGGGATCGCTCGGAACGACGATATAGGGGTTATATCCGAGCCGCTGCAAGCGGCCGTCCCAAACATAACGATGAACATCATCATCGGCGCCCGGAGGCAGCCGCAGAAATGCAACGTGCCACATGGCAGCCAGGATGAGCCCAACGACGACAACACGACGAGGAAATTCCGGCGTGGCAAAAAGCTCCCGGATCGCTAGGAGGAACGCGACGCAGGCAAGCGTCAGCCACGCCATGAAGAGCGGTCCACCCCGATCACCGAAGTAGCGTGAGCAGATCGTTAGCGCCACACATAGTGTGGCGCCGAGTAGGTACACTCTCCACTCGGGCTTGGCCTTCACAGATTTCCTGTGCCCGTCCGTCGGTGTGCCGCTGCAAGTTCCCAGTGTTCAAGCCACCGCGCTGTGCGTGGCGCCATTGTTGGAGCCAGGCGCAATTCCCGCGCCAGGCGGGTCAGGTCGTCAGCTACATCAATATCGTAAAAAGGAGCTGCCAAGCCCACGGATAGTTCAAGAGCCTGTGTGCGCGACAGGAGCCTCTCCAGCGCGCTGCTTGTACCCATTCCGTCGTGGGCGAAAAGCGTCGGATGAGAGGCCTTGGCGCCAACCAGATAGTAGCCTCCGTCGTGCGTTGGTCCCACAACTACGTCATGTTCAGCCAGCGTTTCGAATGCGTCTTCGAGTACAAAACCCGGGAGGTGTGGGCTGTCGCTGTTGAAGGCAATGGTGCGCCTTTGACTTTCTGTGAATTGCGCAAACACCGAAGTGAGACCGGCGGCAAGACCCTCCCCTTTCTGCGCAACTACACGCGCTTCCCCACCTGCCATTTGCGCAAGCTCGCTCACATCCGACTCCGGGCACATGATTGCAACTTCTACGTCGCTCAGCGACCGCGCCAGCGTCAGCGTGTCGTCCAGAAGACAGCAATAGAAATCAATTACAGCTTCAGGAGAAAGGCTAGGCGTAAGGCGAGTCTTGACCGCGCCTGGCTTCGGAGCTTTCGCCATGATTACCAGTACACGATCTTTCCCTGACGATTGCACCACCGTCTCTCTCGAGGATTGCATAGGTCTGATGCGCAACTACGCTGGCTTTGGTGTTGCGCCTATTCGACGCCGAAAATAATACCGCACGATCAAACTGAGAATGAACCAGCCAGCACCAATCGTACCCTTCAATGTGCCGCTGATCTTCGATTTACCAATGCGCGGGTAATAGCTCACCGGAACTTCAATCACGCGGTATCCAGCCAACGCACCTTTGAGAATCATCTCAACCGCCCAGCCATAGGTTGTCTCTTCGAGGCCTAATGCGCCTAGTACATCTGCGCGGCCAGCTCGAAATGGGCCGAGATCAGTGATGTCCAGTCCATATAGAAGTCGGATCAGGCTGGCGGCGAGACGATTCCCAAAGACCTGATGCCAAGGCAAGGCCCCAACAGAACGCCGCTCTCGCCGACGCGAACCGAGCGTGATGTCTGCCCGCCCATCAAGGATTGGCTGTATGAGGATCGTCAATTCGGAGGGCCGATCACTGTAGTCACCGTCAAGGAAAACGACGACGTCAGGAGCATTCGCAGCGGTCAGACCCGTAAGGCAAGCTCTCCCGTACCCGCGGCGAGGCTCCTGAAGAACGCGTGCTCCCATCTTTGCGGCAATCTCGGGTGTCCCGTCGTGCGAGTTGCTATCGACGACGATGACCTCGGTGACGAAATTGGAAGGCAGATCGGCAAGCACACGGCCAATCGCCTCCGCTTCATTATGCGTGGGAATGATGACAGACACTCGCACGTGAGCTTGATCCCATCACCACCATGCAGAAGATGGCCACCGTTGCGCCAGCCACGCGTCAACTCCCCATCTTCGGCCGGCGCGTCCAACAGCGAGCCCCAACGAAGCAAGCACGGGTACCAGCAACTCCCATATCCACGCGGTGCCCCACTCCGAAATCCAAAGGCTGCCGAGAAACAGAAAAGCCACCGTGGCGGCTGGCCTGGTAAGCAGACCGAGGAGGAGCAGAATACCGAGGGAGATCTCGGTCAAACCCTGCATTGGAGCCGCTATCGCGGCGTGGCTTGCCGCTAGACCCATGATCGATTTCCACACAGCTGGCGAATGACTGTGCTGGACGTAGTAGCTGATCAGGCCCTCGTAGCCGGCCGGTCTGTAGAGTCCTTTTCCCAGGTTCTCGAAAAAGACCCACACGAACATTGCGCCGACCGTGACCCGCACGATTGCGAGACCGCTTGCAGCCTGCGGTGATGAGTCTATCGTGGTTGCTTCAGTTCGCGGTGAAGTTGCGGTCGTGGTCATGGTCATGGTGAACCTCGTTCCGTGAATCCTATACCACATTAGATGTATTCGAATAAGCTGCCTTGACCGTAAAAGAGTCTCTTACGGTCGCTTGACGCCGGCGTCAAATGTGCGCGCGAGTATTCGTCGGTGTTCGAAATGGTATGTGTTTTCGTCATCGGACAATTCCTGACCCAGAGCTCGCAGTGCTTTCTCCCTTCCAGTCACATCGTTAAGACCACACGGAACTCTGCCTTACCGCTCAGCATCCGTTCGTAGGCTTCGGCCGCTCTTTCGAGCGGATAGGTTTCGATCATGGGGCGCACGCCAGTCAGCACGCAGAAATTCAGAGCGTCTTCTGAAGCAGCAGGCGTTCCCGCAGCCCATCCTTGGATCGTTTTGCTGCCAAAAATAAGCTGGGCTGGCGTAACCTCAATGGGTTCGAATGCGGCACCCACGACAACCAGTTTGCCGTTCGGCCCGAGACCGTCAATCAACGCTGACATGGCTTTGGAACTGGGGGCGGTCGCGAGAATGACGCGTGCGCCACCGAGTTTTTGCAACTCCTGCGCTCCACTCGTCGCTTGACTGTCGATGTACACGTGCGCCCCAAGCTTCTTCGCTAACACGGCGTTTTCAGAGCCGCGTCCGATCGCCGCGACGTTATAGCCGAACTTGTTTGCAAATTGGATGCCCAGGTGACCCAGGCCGCCGATGCCCTGAACGGCGACGAGGTCGCCGGGCATCGCGCCGCTGTTACGGAGAGCATTGTAAGTAGTAATTCCGGCGTCAAGTAGCGGCGCGGCTTCGACGTCAGTAAGGCCATCCGGGATCGGCACCAGTGCTTCCACGGGAGCGACCATGTATTGTTGATATCCGCCGTCGTAGCTTAAGCCGCTGACCTTGACGTTGCGGCAATTGCGAAAATCGCCGCGGCGGCATTCGCGGCAGGTGCCGTCATGGCCACCATGCCAGCCGACGCCGACACGCTGACCTTTCTTCCACGTAGTCACGCCCGCGCCAACTTCATCAACGACCCCAGCGACTTCGTGTCCCGGAACTCGTGGATATTGAATTCCCGGCAACAGGCCTTCTTTCACGAGCACATCGCTGTGGCAAATGCCACAAGCCTGCACTTTAATGCGCACCTGCCCTGGCCCGGGTTCAGGGATCGGGCGCTCGACGATCTCGAAGGCTGATCCTGGTTTTGAGATCTGAGCGACTTTCATGGTTGCCACTTCTGGTTTCGGTGCCACTCTTAACGTTGCCATAAATCCTCCTAAGAATTTGTAAAAACGATTGCAAGATGAGGGGAGAAACTGACTCGATTCGCTAGTCGAGCCGAAGCCGCGATAGTAACAGCTCGCCAATCTCGCATTATGCAGCTGCAATTGTCATTGCTGCAGCCCCCATGAAATTGCGGCGGCCAATATTGACTTCATCTTGACCGGTCGACGCACGAGTTCCTTTTTGGCCGCCACAGAATCACGCTTTCTTGTTCCACCCATGGAAGTGTGACAAGTCACCCGCATCCCAAGCCTCGCGGAGTCCAGGCCTGCTTAGATCCCAGTCGGCTCGGATCTCACTCGTGACGACGCGCAAGTCGCGCCAAAGGATGTCGATAATTTGGGAGCATTCCTTCCCACTCCAAACCGCAGGCAGACCCAGCAAGGCAACTAGATCGTCAATACAGCGCTGAAGGCGATTGATCTCCTCGGCCGAGGTGTTGAGTTGCAGATCCATATCCCTATAGCCCCGAGAACCAGTCAGTGGTTGAGAATTATCCCCTATTCGGGCTTTGCCTTACCACTCTGATTGCCCTTCCTCAATTGTGAGGTCCCGAAATCGCCTTATGAGGGACTCAAAAGGGACTATGTTCAAAGTTATCAAGATGGAAGGCTGGTGGACGGATCGATGCGGCGGAAGTTGTGGTGTAACGACCGCCGTGCGAGCTCGGCAATCTGTCCCGCGAGCTCAACACCAGTTGGTCCGGGATCTGGCGACTCGTGGATCTTTTCAAACGCCGTGCTTGCAATCCATTCCGTTTCGCTGTGTGCTTGGCGTCCTGCTGGCACAGGAGCACGTCTTTGCGTTTCCTGAACTCGACGCCGCCTTCGATTTACCGTCGTCCAATATTTCAACCGGATGGCTCCGGTCGCGGTAAGATATGGTTGTCCCTCTTGCCGTCTCGGTTTTTCATGTGACCCTCTATGTTCGGCCCAAATGCCTTGCTGACGAGAGGTTTCTCATGATTGTCTACGTCAATGACAAAAATTGTCGCTAATTCCTTCCGGGCCCGTAGCTCAGCGGTTAGAGCAGTGGACTCATAATCCTCTGGTCCCTGGTTCGAATCCAGGCGGGCCCACCAACCGTGCCAAGGCGATGGCTAATTGCTCGATAGATTCTTCGGAGATCTCTTATCAAGCGTCGAAAGCAGCTGTGCCGCCGACTTGGGCGCCGGCACTGCCTTTTCAAAGACAATGTCCTTCGCGCTCACCTCTTTGCCGTACAAGGCTTTGTTGGCGTCGTTGTCGGGACGCAGGGTGGAACCGGCCAGCGATATTCCCGCAAATAATCCTCGGGCTCGAGAATAGGAAAGAATTTCAGCCCGCATAGTCACATCGGTCTCCGCGGAAAGATTCCGTCCTACCGGCCCGGCAGCAGCGGAAACATCTCCGCCCAGCTTCACCTTGCTGCTCAGAATATTTGTCGCTGACTTTTGGCTCATCAGCAACAGAACGAAATCGGTCGCTTGTCCACCTAGTTGCAATCCGAAGCTGCCGCCCTCGAGCGCCATCATGGTTGGCGCCCCCCACGGACCGTGGAACTCTTTGCCGCTGCGGCACGTCATCACTCCCCGGCCGTAACTGCCCCCAATTCCGATCGCAAACTTGATCACGGACGGCAGAACAACAACGCAATCCGCTTTGTCAATTACGCTTTGCGGGACATTGTCTGGAACGTCCATAATTTCCTTGATCACAGTCCCGGCATTCTCAACTCTTTTTTCTTCCTTATTTTGTCCGAAGGCGGTCAGCGCCATCATGCAAAACAGGCCAATCACTGTCAGCGAGGTTTTCATAAATTTTCCTTAGTAGACGCTTTCGAACCCATTCCTTATGCGGACGCGGGCGTCGCGCTCGTGCTCAGTGCCGAACCAGCGACATACTCGCGCCTGCATAAACTGTTAAGAGCGGCATCTTATCCGAGCTTGCGGCTGATGGCAACCTGCATGCATCCCGAGCAGCTGGATTTGACCCTTTTTCTTTCTTGCCCCTAGAATCATTGATTCGGTTCCGCTCAGATCAATTCCAAAATGGCGCTGCGTTTGTACAACACCTTGCCGGGAAAAGTTGAGGAGTTTCGCTCGCTTGCCGGTAACGAGGTCCGCATGTACGCCTGTGGACCCACCGTTTATGACTACGGGCACATCGGAAACTTCCGCACATTTGTAGCTGTCGATATCCTGCGGCGGTTTTTTCGTCAAAGCGGGTATAAGGTTCGCCACGTGATGAACATTACTGACGTGGACGACAAGATCATCCACAACTCAGCGCGTGATGGCGTCAGCGTCAAGCAATACACGGAGAAATACGAGAAGGCCTTCCTGGAAGATTCCGCCACCCTGAACATCGAAGAGCCAGTTCTGGTCCACGCTACCGGCCATATCCAGGAAATGGTGGAGCTGGTTGTCGCGCTTGAGAAGAAAGGCTTCGCCTACCGCGCCGACGATGGCTCTTATTACTTCCGTATTGCCAGGTTTCCGGAATACGGCAAGCTTTCAAAGAAGGATTTTGCCGGAATGGAGGATGGCGCCCGGGTTGATCTGGACGAATATGACAAGGATAGCGCGCGCGATTTCGCCCTGTGGAAGGCTGCGAAACCGGGTGAAGCGTTCTGGGAAACCTCTATTGGGAGCGGACGCCCAGGCTGGCACATCGAATGCTCGGCTATGGCAATGGCGGAATTGGGTGAAACCTTCGACTTGCATGCCGGAGGGGAAGATCTCATCTTTCCCCATCATGAAAACGAGATTGCCCAATCCGAAGCCAAGACAGGAAAGCCATTCGTCCAGTTCTGGTTTCACGCGCGTTTTCTGCTCGTCGAAGGAGAGAAAATGTCCAAAAGCCTGGGCAATTTTCTAACTCTGCGGGATTTGAAATTGAAAGGGTATAAGCCGTCTTCCATCCGGCTATTGCTGTCCTCGGTCCCCTATCGTCATCAGCTGAACTTTACTTTTGACGGGCTGAAGCAGATGTCCAGCAATGTAGATAAGCTGCGTAATTTCCAGTTACGGCTCACCCAGGCCCAGCTTCCCCCAGGCGCAAGCGAAGAGATGCAGCAATTGGCGCGCGAAGGCGTCGAGCGGATGAAGTCCGCACTCGACGACGATCTCAACACAGCTCAGGCCCAGGCCGCGATTCTGGAAATGGTCCGCAAAGCCAACGCCGCCATGGATAGCGGACTGGCAAAGAAGGACGACGCGCCGCCGCTGCTCTCCGCCCTCGAGCGGTTCGATGAAATCTTCGCCGTGCTCAAAGATGACGATGCGCCTAAAATGAAAGCCACACTGGATTGGGCAAAGTCTCAGAATCGCTCGGACATCAGCCCGGAACTTCAGGAGACCGTCGGCTCTCAAAGCGTCTCGCACGCCGATATTGAGAAGAAGATTGCCGCGATGGAAGCCGCTCGCCGGACGCGCAATTTTCCGCTGTCGGACGCCATTCGCGCCGAACTGAATGCCGCTGGAATCCTGGTGGAAATTACGAAAGACGGAATCCGCTGGCGCCGGAAATAGTGACAGTTGAAATAGTGACAGTTAAAGAATACTTCGTCTCCATCTTTCTTTCGTTAAGATCCGCCTTTGTCTTCGGCTGCCAACCGGTGGCGGCGGACCGCCCGGACCGTCGGCGGTGATTTGCGTCCACCCGGTTGCAGGATCTAGAACCGAAACATATCCTCCGCGAGCGACCTCCATTGGTTGCGAAATTCGCTTCTTGAAGTCAATACGATCCGCTTCCGTCGATTCGAACCAGGAAGGAGTCACGAAATCCGAAACCAGCACGCCGTTAATTTCGTAGCCGAGCGCATCGGCTTCGACCGCGTCACAAACCTCCAACGCGTAAATCGTTCCGTCGGAACCCTGGGCGCACCAATTGATCCATGGGTCGGCGAGCATCTCCAACAGTTCGTGGCTGAGTGTGACCGTCCACGACGAGCCGCTTTGAATGTCGAGTCCAGCAAAGATCTTGCCCAGCGGAGTGCCGTTGCTAGTCATCTCGTGATAGCCAAGCGCTCCGGCCTGGTCCGGGCTATCGATGAGAACAATCTGCCACCAGCCTGGGGTTAGCGCCTGGTTCTTGGGTAAAAATGTCAATGAGCAATCAATTTCCCAATATGCATAGAAATCCCGGCTCACCTGGCGCTGCAAAGAAGGAATCATCGCCTCTACCTGCTCATCCTTCAGACAAGTAGAGGCATTGGTTAGAGCGATGACGGGAAGGCTCATTTCACTGCCTCCGTGACGTGGACGAGCGCCGCGTTGTAGTTGCCGAGCTCCCCGGTCGTCATCGCCAGGCGCGCGTTGGCGACTTGCCGCTCCCCGGCGCGGAGGCGGAGCTGTTCGA
>CATPBY010000394.1 GCA_955652845.1 uncultured Terriglobales bacterium
CGCCAACCCACCTCGAACAAAGGCGATCAGTTTGGACCATTTTATTGGCTTTTTTCCCAGACTAGCGGCCACTCGGGACTTTCCAAACATCCACCGCCAAGCGAGTTTCGCAAGATGAGGGATGAGCAATTGCGGATTACAGCGGAGGTGCTTTCCGAGCATTGCCCCGGTGCCGTACCAATAGGCTTCGATCAACTCTGGAATTTGTGCTGACGCGCGAAAACCGTGATGCGTGACTATGACTGAGGGTGTCTCGTAAATCGAGTACCCTGCTAAGAGAGCGCGAATGGCAGCGTCTCCATCTTCGCCCGCCCGGAATGAGGTGCCTGCGCCCAGCATCTCATCAAAGCCGCCCAGCGACTGCCAGACCGAACGCTTCAATCCCATGCACGCGCCTAACCCGTCCACTTCGTGTTTGTCTCGGACGTGGCTTGCCATGAAAGGCGCGCTTCGGACGTAAGCTGGAATCGCGCCGGCGCTAAGATCGTGTGGCGCCGCGGTCAGATTGCCGAACACAATACCTGTACGCGGGTCCGACGTAAGTGCTGTGGCCATATCTTGGACCCAGGTTGGCGAGACCTCGCAATCATCATCCGTCATGGCAATCAACTCACCTGGCGAAGCGGTGATTCCATAATTCAGTGCTGCCGATCGACCCTTGCTGGCTACCTTCAGGTAATGCAAACGCTGGTCGTAAAGAGCGGGATAGATTTCTTCGAAGGTTCTGTCGCCATCACTTTGGTCCACAACAAATACTTCGAAGTTCGGATAATTATTTCGCAGTACTGAGCGCACCGCGCGGAGGATACTGTCATGCCTGGAGCGGGTTGCAATGACTATGCTCACGGATGGGATATCGCCGCTGGATTCAACAGCACTGCCAGATGAAGCCGGATTCGTCGGGTCGGCAGAAGTCTCGCCGCCACACTGCAGCTTCTTGACCTTTAGCCGTGATCGCCGTTGCATGAAGACGGCCGCTGTATTTCTTAACCGGGACGGGATCAGCCAGATCACCAGGTGCGCAGCGAGGTGAATCAAAGTTGGCTGGCCGCTCCGGTAAGCCTCCCACGTCAACCGCCAGAACCCTTTCCAATCCCGCCCGCGCGCGGCAGTGGAACTGGCCCAGATCAACACAAATGCTGCGTAAGCCCGCGCCGTGACTAAATGCCTGTTCTCTTTGATCCAGCCTAAGGAAAAGCGCCATTGACTGGTGTTGCTGATCCGAGCCCGGTTAGTTTCCATGTTCCAGATGGCCAAGGGTTTTTGTTCTGGCACGAATTCAACCTGCGCGCCCTTCAAAACTGCCGCCCGTAACAGCCAGTCAACATCGTTGTGTCTTCGCAGCCTGAAAGGCACTGCTGTAAGCAATTCCCGTGTGGTAAGAATCGTGTCTGACAGTACTAACCCCTCACCGCCCCAGAGACTTCTCTGGCAAAAAAGGTACTCGCTAAGCGGTTCCTCTGAGGCCGGCAACCGGCGGGGCCATAGCAGATCACCTTCCGCAGTTCGTGCGATGAACCGGCAGGAAACAATGGGATGAATGTGACGTGACCTGGCAGCAACGCCAAGCTGGATTTCAATTTTGTCTGGAAACCATTCATCATCATCATCGAGAAAAGCTATCCAGCGGCAGCGCGCGGCAGATACACCCTGGTTCCGCGCTTCCGCGCAGCCGACATTCTGAGGCAGCACAACCACTCGCATTCTCTCATCGGTGACTGTCTTAAGCGCCTCTAACGTGGATGGATCCTCACCATCGATTACGACTAACACCTCAATCGCGTGGAAGGTCTGAGCCAACACGCTCCGCACAGCCCGCACTACAAGTTGCGGCCGATGCCGCGTAGGGATAACAACAGAAACCTGGGGCTCGTATGATGGCATCATTGTGGTTCTGTGGGGGATCGCTTTACGGTTTTCGGCGGGGAAACTACTTGTCCTCAAACCAATTTTGAAACTTAATCAATTCCCAGTTCTCGCAGCGGGACAATGATGTCATGATTCAGGGTCATCATTGGCAAGCGTAAATTTGTCTCCGTAGGTTTGGTTGCCTGCTGGTTCTCATAAAGAAGCAGATGGTGGGCCGCATCGGTGTTATCGCCCCCATCCAGCGGAAACGTTGCCACCAGCTTGAATTGCGGGCTCAGCAACAACTCTCGAAGATTTTTCTGAACCGGAAAAAGGAGCCGGGTACGATCGCTGATCAGCACCTGACGGATTCCGTAACCGGCAAGCAAATGCTGCAACTCGTCCTGGCTGTGGACGACTTCTCTTGCCACGAACAGCGCCTCGATCCGGGTGACGTAAAGACCCTTGGTCAGCAGGACGATACGATGCTCGCGATCGAGTAAGCGCAAGTCAAAGGTCAAATTGCCCGAGTCAATGCCGCTTCCGTCGAAGAGCACGATCTCGTTTCCATGACTGTTCCTGATGATCGTTTCCGCGGCGGCAGAGTATCCCGAGAGGCGGGGATAATGTTTCGCCCAGGCCGTGTGACCGTACATCAACACCAACGCAATACAGGTGATCCAAAGTAACGGGCGGGCCCTACGGAAACGGGTTGCAACCGTCAGCGGCCAGCATGCGAAATAGATAAATGGTGGCAGCGCGTAAATGAAGTAACGGGTTTGTTTCGCGTTCAGAAGGGAGAATGCCAAATAGCAGGTGATAACCCACATCAGCATAAGCCTGGTGTCTCCTCGCGGGCTCCACCAGTGACTGATTGCAATTCCGGCGATGCTTAAAGCCAATAGCGGCCAGCCTATTTCCTGGGGTAAGCTGCGGAGATAGAACGTGAGATCGGAAATATTCCAGGGGTGCTTCTGAATTACGTGATCGGCGATACTGGCCAGGTGCGTTCTTATGGCAAGGATGTAGAAGGGGGCCAGCATCATTCCAAAAATAGCCGCAGTTGTCGCGCCGCGACGGTTCAAGAGCCGGCGCCATTTGTTATCCGGTAGCAGGGTCAGCAAACAGAACGGCAGCAGGTAAACACACTGCTGCTTGGTGAGCATCGCCAGGGAAGCCATCACCGAGAAGGCGTAGAGCTCACGGGAACGACCGGTGCGGAGAAAAAGCCACCAGAAATAAGTCGCTGACAGACAGAGTGCCAAGGACGGCACTTCCAGCATGACTGCCTGCTCGTACAAGAACAGAGCTGGGAGAAAGAAAAGGAGCAGCGTGGCAAAGGCAGCCGCCCAGGGACCCAGCAGTTCTCGCATCAGCAGAAACCAGAAGCTGAGACCGAGCAATGTAAACATCAATACTGTCAGGCGCGCCACTGTCATCGACGGGCCAAATGCTCGAAACATCAGTCCTTCCGCCAGCGGAAAAAAGGGAGGCCAGTGGATCAAGCCCAGCGTGGGATATCGCGCGTAATAAGCGTATGTGTACTGGGCCGGATGAGAAAGAGGAAGATCAGCAAGCAAGTCAGCGAAGTACAAGCCAGTCATTGCATGCCTGGTTTCGTCGCTGAGAGCGAAATCTCCTGACTGGCGCAGGCCGCGCACAGTGAACGTACTGGCGATAGCGAGCACCACGATCAGCAACACGCGGCTTAGGGCGACGTCACCGCGGGGCGGCGCAGTTCCTGCTTCAGGGGAAAAAGCTCTCGCCTGCGCCGTTTCTTCTGCTGCGACGACGCTGTCACTGTAAATCATGATTTGATGATGAGCCGGACTCTTCTCATGCGACTTGACGTTTGACCCGCGCCGGTTCGCCGTATGCAGGCCGCTTCAACTCGGGCGAAACTGGTTTTTCTACTTTCTCCTCATTGTATTCAGGCTCGGAATTCACTGCCCACAAGTCATATTCGGCGCCCATGATATTTCGAGCTGCATAAAGGGCAGTCATCATGGAGTGATCCTGGTTGTTGTACTTGTGCATACCATTACGCCCCACCACTTGGATGTTGCGCAGATTGGCCTGCAGATAGAGGCGAATGCAATTCACGTTTTCCGCCCAGCCGTTGTAGTACATGGGATACGCCTTGGGCATGCGCACAACCGTGCCATCCTCGACTTCTTCGGGTCGAGCCAATCCCAATTGCGCGATTTCACGAGTGGCAAGTTGGATAAGCTCAGCCTCGGAGCGCTTCCACAATTCGTCGCCCTTGAAAACAAAGTATTCCATGCCAAGACTGGTCTTTTCCTGGTTGGGCACCATGGCGGGAGACCAGTTTTTCAAATTCTGGATTCGCCCAACCTTTACCGA
>CATPBY010000395.1 GCA_955652845.1 uncultured Terriglobales bacterium
GTGGTCTTCCACTCGAGCAGAGAGCGTGTGCCATCCAGTTGCCCGATAGCATCGACGTAGGCCACGAAATCATTGGTTTCCCAGACTGCTCGGGTGAACTTGATCTGCAGATTGCGGCGGGGCTGGCGAATGCGGATGGGGTCGTCCTGGCAGAAGCGCTCCAGCAGCTGGATCCCTTGCTGCAGCATGCGGTCCCAAGTATCTCCCTTGGAATACTGCAGATCTTGGTTCTGACAGGCAGTCCACTCGCGAAACAAAACAGCGGTCGCGTCTTCGTGGAGGAAGTAAGCCGCCAGGGCCTGTTCGAAGGCTCGGCCGAAGAGCATGGCGGCTCGGGTATCCTTCTCCCGCCAGCCGTCTAGATAACGATGCCGATAGCGTCGCGGGCAGGTGAGGTATTGGCTGATCTGGGTGTAACTGTAGTTCATGACGCCACCTCGGGAGTGCTAACACCTGCCGGTGGGGCGGCGGAGAGTTCACCCCACTGGCTAGCTGGGGCGAAGCCATCAAGGTTGAGCACGGGAGTGCCGTGCATGACGGTGTGGCTGATCTTGACCACACCGCGGAGCCCGACCAGAGCCTTGTCGTCGATCTCATCTCGGCCGAGCAGTTCGATGTCATATCCAAACTCACGTAGGAACCAACTCAGCTTCCAAAGAGCCTTCGGTGTGCAATAGACGCGGCCAGTGATCAAGCGCCCAGCCACTGGCTTGGGTTCGAGGACGGCGAAGCGGACGAGGTAGTAGGGCTTCTGGGCTTGCCAACGGTACTGGGCTCGGTCGACCCGGACCAGGAATAGGCCATCAGAAATCGAATCAGCAACCGATCGATCGGCGTCGTGCAGACCCTGGATGCGGCGCTTCACGCGGCACCCTCTTTTGTCCGGAAATAGCTGTTGAGTTGGCAGAGCAGGGCATTTCTGTCTTTGTCGGCCCAATCCGCTAGATGTTCGACGAAATTCTCGACCTGCTCGCGGGTCGCCTTGCGCAGGGTCTTGGTCCCGCAAAAGTCAGTGGCGTAAGCCTTGACCAAAGTGGCATCCAGCTGATGCTGGCGGATGATCTGGCAGAGGCGATCGCGGACCTTGGGGCCGCCATAGTTCCGGTTTGAAGGTACGGGATTATTCGACTGCGCTGCGGATTGCCGTTGTTCGGTTGATGATCCCAGTTCCTCGACTGAGCAGATGCCGATAGCGTAGGCTTTCCGTAGGGCGCGGTTCACAGCGCGCGTCTCGGCGACCCGCATTTCAGCGCCATGCACGACAGGAGAAACATTCGAGGGATCGGCGTCGCCGTAACCGACGAAACCACCACACGTTCGCGATTTGTAAACGGTAGCCTCGAACGCGTAACGAGGGACGGACGTGTCGCAAAACTCTTTTACTGGCTGAACTTCGATGCCATAGCAGCGGTTTCGACGAGCCAGACGCAAAAGACCGGCATGGGTCACGTACCAGCTCTTATCAAGCAGCACCAGATCTCCCAACGCGATGGACAGCCTAAAGTCTTCAGAGAAAGATCCCAGGAGCTCTAGCGCTCTGTGACTGAGTGCGACACCCCACCTTTTGCGCGCAAGTCGTCGGTTTCGACGAAGCAATCCGTCTGTCGAGATTGGCAAGGATGCCTCCAGTAGAATGTAATGCATAATTAATGCATATTGCGTTACATAAGTCAAGGGAATAATACGCAGCTAGATCTGGTCGCTTGACGGTGCCCACGCCGTTCAGTAGCATCGGCGTGAACTTGCGTCGGATCTCAATGAAAAAGAAGGAAACTCTGAATTTTCGCGTCTCCCCTGAGTTCAAACGCAGGCTGATAGAGGAGGCGAAGAAAGAGCGACGGTCGTTGACAAATTATCTTGAAACAACTCTCGCCAAGCTGTGGGAACAGCAAGAATCGACAAAGGCAAGAGGGCGAGAGGCGCCCTGATATTATTTGTCGCTCTCGCGTGGCTATTGGGCTACATCGCAGATAACAACCAGCCGGACGGAAGGGTGAACGTTGAGGACGAGTATTGCCTCCTCAGTGCTGAGCAAGCACTCGCACCACGCTTAAGATGAACGCGCCAGCACAAACTAACTTCAGAGCTTGAGTGGCCCAAATGCGTATGCCGATGTTCTTTTCATAAGCCCTCCGATGCAGCGTCGACTTGGGGCCGACGTGCCTTTACAAGGCTTCATGAACTCACTTGGTATTCCGCTTTTCCTTTAAGTCCAACAAGTCCCTTTGAAGGGGTATCAGTCACATTTCTGCGTCCTATCTTGGCTCGGGAATGCAGAGGACCTGGTTCTCCCGGAGCCCACTGGTTAGGACCTGTTTTTGGCCGGAGGGCCAGTTAACTTCGACACGGTCGATTTTCGTGGCGTCACCCAGACCGAAGTAAAGCGGGAGAACGCTCTGAGAGAGATACCCAGATTTCCCGTCATTGTATTTCGTATAGGTGTGGCCTGCGGCGTGCACACGCACGGTGGCCCCGAGTCCGTTGCGGTTTGATCGGGTTCCCACAAGCACGACTTTAAGCCAATGTATCGCCTTTTGTTGTGCCAGATCGCTGACGAGCACCTGGGGCGGCGAATTAAATTCGTTGGTCACGATGTCCAGATCTCCATCATTGTCGAGATCGAACATCACAGAGGACCGGCTCGACCGTGGGGACATCACACGAATCTTCCCTGATCGTCCTCCGCAAACCTTCTGATTTAGCTCATTCAGTCCCTTTTGCGAACAGTCCAGCTCAAACCACGGCACATAAATGTCTTTGCGCGGCTCAATTCCGAGCAGGAACTCGGAGTCCAGGAATTTCTCCCCCTGATTGTTCAAAAGCATCGAGTTAATTCCGTAACGGAAGGGAAAGCTCATCCCGGACGCAATAAAGATGTCGTCCCACCCGTCGGCGTTGATGTCTCCTACGCTCACGCCCCAGGGCCAGTAGTTCTCAACTCCCAAACGGTCAGAGATTTCCTCGAATTTGCCATTCCCCAGGTTGTGATAGAAGGCATTGCCCCAGATGTAGTCCGAGTGCGAACCCTGCAGGAACGAGTCCGGCCAGCGCATTGTCGATTTCTGTTTTTCGAGGTTCGGGTCAACCAGCTCGCTCATGTCAGAGTGCATGTCGGTGACCATGAGATCCATTCGTCCATCGTTGTCGAAATCAAAAAACTTCACTCCCATGGCACCCCAGGGAGTTTTCGGAAAATATTGCTCGGTTTTGTCCACGAACTTTTTCCCGCCTGCGTTTTCAAAATAGTGGTCGTGCCCCTGCATGTTCAGAATGAAAAGGCCGGGAAAGCCGGTGCCGTTCGGATCGGCAAAGCTTGCGTCTCCACACCAGCCGGTTGGCCGCAAGCCAACTTCCGCGGTCACGTCTTGGAATTGGTCGTGGCCGATATTCTTGTAGAGGACCGGATACTCATACCGTTGCGGATGCAGGTGACCCGCGAAGGCGTCCGGCAATCCAACGTACTGACCCTGCGCGCCCTTTTTCTCGCCGGTGTATATGCCGACATTGCAAACCAGGAGGTCGAGCAAGCCATCATTATCGTAGTCGAAGAAAACAGCCCCGGAAGAATGGCTGATGAGATCGAGACCGGCCTCTTTGCTGATGTTCTTGAAGTGCCCATGCCCGTCGTTCTTGAATAACGCATTGCCACCGAGAACGGTGGTGACGAACAAATCCTGAGCGCCATCGTTATCGATGTCGGCGAACGATGCGGTGACGCTGATCCGACCGGGCAGGCCGACTCCAGCTTCTTTCGTGATGTTCTTGAACTTGCCACCACCTAAGTTCCTCCAGAGCTCATTACCCCCCACCTGATTCACGAAGTAAATGTCGTACAGCCCGTCACCGTCGACATCCGCTACTGCAATGCCAGTACCGTGATCGTAATGTACCGGCTTGTAATCGATACCGGCATCATCCACCATCTGGTGAATAAAAGTGATTCCGCTCTCCTTTACTGTATCGGAGAAGTGAAATTGATAATAAACTTTGAACTGGTCTACCGTGTCCAGTTGGGCTTTTTTCCGTGCGGCAAGGACATCCACCCCGATGTCTGGATCGGGATAGCGAACCTGAAGCACGGAGTCGCTCGAAGTGCTGCGTGGAGCGAGAAGGACGGCAGCAAGCAGAAGCAGGACAATCAAGAGCGACCGATTCCCGAGACGCGCCATATTGTGTCTCCTTCGAGAACACATTTGTGTCGCTCCGGCATCTTGCGATGATGCGGTAGTGCGAGATGGTCTGGCGGATCGCTGGCGCAAAATCGTACGTCCGTGAAACGGACAAGTCAATGAAAGCCGTGGAGTTAACCCCCTACCAGGAGCTAGCCCGTCTCCAAGAGGACGAACTCAAACGCAACCCGCAGCGCCATCCAGCAGTTCGTGCTTTCGCCGCCAGCCAAGGCCGACAATTAGCGTGAACTGACTTGATTCTGTTCTAAAACGGCGCGAGATGCGCGGGTTCGGTTCTGGACGGCCACTGCCCGTCCTTCGCGATACGACCGTTCCGCTGCTGCCGCTACAGCTACGGCCTGACGGCCGTCGAATGCGTCTACCTCTGGCTCACGGTCGGCCAGGATGGTTTGGACGAAGTCGCGCATTTCATTTAAGTAGCCATCCGCGAAGCGAACCAGAAAGTGGTCGACGACATCTGTCCTGGCTCCGCCGGCCGTCAGCAATATCTCGGCGGTCTGTTGCAGATATCCCATGATAATGGTGCCTTTCGAACCCACAATCTCGGTACGGATGTCATATCCGTATCCAGATTGCATGTAGTTTTCCACCGCGCCCAGGGTTCCCCGCGAAAACTTCATGTTGAGCAGGGCGGTATCAATGTCGTTAAACTGCGCAATCTCCGGAAACACAAGCACCGCACCATAAGCGTGGATCTCGGCGATCTCGTCGTTCATAAGCCAGCGGCCGAGATCGAACTCGTGGACGGTGGAATCCTGAAAAAACATTCCGTTAACCCCGCTGGCCATGTAACCGACAGGCGGAGGAGCAGGATCACGCGCCAGTGATTTAAAGATCACAGGATCTCCGATTTCTCCGGCCTCTATTCTTTTCTTTGCCTTCACGTTGGGAGGATCGTAGCGGCGCACGTGTCCTACCTGTACTCGAACACCGGCCTTCGCGGTCACGTCCAGCAACTCATCGGCTTCCTCGACCGTCAGGGTAAACGGCTTCTCGCAAAAGATGTCCTTGCCGGCTTGAGCGCAGACACGCATTGCAGCCCCGTGAAATTTCGCGGGAGTGACGATTACTATTGCCTGAATATCCTTGCGTTCAACGAGTGCTTCGATACTGTTACAGGCGTACTCGATTTCGAGTTCGGCGGCGACCTGCTTAGCACGTTTCAAATCTGCGTCGGCGACCGCAATCAGTTTCGCCTCTGGAATCAGGCTGCGGATATTATGGGCATGCTGCCTACCCATCGTGCCAACTCCGAGAACTCCCATACCCAGCTTCGCCATAATCTCCTCAATATTTAATCCTCACCGAACCACCCTGCTTCGCAGCCTGGTAAATCGCATCGATGATGATGATGTCTCGCAATCCCTGTTCGCCATCGGGTTCTGGCTGGCGGCCTTTCCGGATGCAGGTTGAAAAATAATCCAGCTCTAACGCGAATTCGTCGATGGGCTTGAAGGTCTTCTGCAACCAGTGCCCTTTAAGTTTTCCGGTGAGCCGGCGTTCCTCCTCGAATGCAAACACCGGAGACAATGCAGCCCAGCCCTTTTCACCGTGGACGTGAACGAAGGAGGAAAAAGCCGCGCTGTAGGAAGCGGTTCCTTGCAGGACTATGCCGCTGCTGAAATAAAGTTGAAAGGTTATGCCTTCTTCTACTTCCTTGTAGCGTCTGCGATCGCGAACCCAATTTACCGCGCTGGCGGTTATGGGATCTTCGTCAACCAGCCAGCGGCAGGTATTCACACAGTAGACTCCAAGGTCGGTTAACGGGCCTCCGCCACACAGCTTGCGCGAAAATAGCCATGATGGCGAGTTGTCGCCAAAAGGACGGAGCTCCGAAAACAATGTGTGGATGACGTCAATTCTTCCCAGATCACCGCTCGAAATCATTTTTTTGAGCAATACAGTGCTGGGTTCGAAATACTTTCGATAAGCCGTCATGAATAAAACTTTGGCGCGACGGCACGCCTCAACCATGTTGCGGGCCTGTTTGATGGTAGCCGCCAGTGGCTTTTCGCTGATCACATGCTTGCCCGCTTTTGCCGCCTGAACCGCAAACTTTTCGTGCTCACCCGGGGGCGTGGCGATATAGACGGCTTCCACGTTCGGGTTCTCCAGACACTCGGCGTATTCGTCATAGGTGAACGACTGGGTCGCATGGAACTGCTGCGCGAGCTTCCACGCCTTTTCTTTGCGCCCGCTGACAACCGCCGCCAGCGAGGCTTTCCTGCTGTGGGCAAAGGCCGGCAGTACCGCGACTTGAGAAATGCTTCCCAGCCCAACGACCGCGAACCCAACTCGCTTCCCAGTTGACATACGGAGGTTCCTTGGATGTGAGCTTTGCTCAGCTTTCGCGCTCAGCACGGCTCATGCCCTGGGCCTTGATCGCGCGATGTTCCAGCCCGCGCACTTCCTCAATGTTCTCCAGCACTTTAAAAATGGCGTCGACAATGCTGTCCACGTTTTCCTTTCCGCCGAGAAACAGATGATGCGAGAACCAGACTGCCTCGTGGTATGCAGCCCGCTCCGAGGCAGGGCACTTGTACATTTTTCGCAGATCGAGAGGCGCGGGCCGTCCCCAGCTCAAAGCTGGAAAGTCTGCGGGATTCAGTGGGAAGAGCGAACTTTTGTAGACTGGCTCATAGAAAAGCCCATCGCACGGAATCCCTTCCAACTGGAGCGCGGCGACAAAATTGGCACGCGGAATATCCTTCACCTGTTCGGAGAAATATTTCATCACGTACCCGTAGGGAGCCAGGCGCGTGATGCGAGGTTCTGGCTTCAGCAGCCCGATGCCACGAGTATCCCGAAGGCGCGACTCAAAGTACGCCATGTTTTTCTCGCGGACCTTCGCCTGTTCCGGCAGGCGCTCAATCTGCGGGCCTAAAACGGCCGCCTGGAATTCTCCCAGCCGATAGTTGAAGCCGATCAGGCGGTGATGGAATTTGTCAGTCACGCTGGCGCGTCCGGTATTGATATATGACTGGGCCCGTTCAAAGTATTCGAGATTATTGGTAATAACAGCTCCACCTTCGCCGGAGGTAATCAGCTTGCTGGATTGGAAACTGAAGGCGCCCAAGTCACCCATTGAACCCGCGCCCTTGTCGCGCCACATGCCGCCATGGGCGTGGGCGCAGTCTTCGATGACCTTGAGTTTGTGTTTCGCGGCGAGCGGCATGATCACATCGAGGTCCGCAAACCTCATCCCCAGGTGGACGGGGAGAATCGCCCGTGTCTTCGGAGTAATCGCCTGCTCGATAAGCTTGGCATCGAGGCAGTAGGTCTCTGGGTCGACGTCGACGAAGACCGGGACCGCATTTATCAGCAGGACCGGTCCCACGGTTCCTTCCCAGGTATACGCAGGAACAATCACTTCATCGCCAGGACGAATGTCGATAGCCTTAAGCGCTGCCTGAATGGCCACGGTGCCGGTGTTGACGCACTGGCCGTATTTCGCGGTATGGAGCTCGGCAAACTTCTTGCCTACGGCGTCTCCATGTTTGCCCGGGAAAGGCTGCCCGCCCCAGTTATGACTGGTCAAAACATCCTCGAGAGCTTCCCTTTCTTTTTCGCTGTAAACAGGCCAAGCGTCAAAGCGCTTTTTTCGGATCGGCTCGCCGCCAGTGATAGCCAGTTTTCCCATCGGAAATCTCCTTCGCAGGTTGTAGTTAGGACTGCGTTAAATTTGATCGGGGTTAGACGTCAGGCCCAGGGTGCGATTGCCACTTTCATGGAATCGGGCGCGATCGATTTGTGCACCGCGGCTTCAACCTCGCGTAGCGGATAGCGGTGCGAAACAAATTCGCGCAGTGGATAATTACGCACATAACGAACCATCTGACGCATACTGGGGCCGTAACTGGCGGGCTCTTCACCGCCTACCCCCAGGATTCGCACGCTTTTCGAACACAAGTGCCGATGAGGGCTTATAGGCACTTCACCCAAATCAGAAAAATTGCCGGCCTCGACCAGAAGCCCGCCTAATCTCAACATTTCCAGCCCCTCAGGTATAGCCTTCGGCACTCCGGCGGTTTCGATCACCATGTCGGCGCCACGACCATGCGTCAGGTCGCGAACATATTTGAGTCTGTCTGCGAGGATGGTATTGGAAACGTTGAGAACATGGTCAGCACCGAGCCGTTTGGCGAACTGCAGCCGATAGTCCGAGAGATCGACCGCGATAATGTTTCCCGCCCCCAGCATGCGGGCTTTTATCAGGAAGCACATCCCCAGCGGTCCCACGCCCAAAACCACGACAGTATCGTCGAAAAGAAAAGCCTCGCTGGGGAAAACAGACATCTGCTTCGCGCGATCAAGACCGACCGTAACCGCCATCACCTCAGTTAGAACTGCCACTTCAGAAGGAAGGTCATCCGGCACCCGCACCAGAAAACTTCTTGGAACAATGTAGATGTACTGCGACCAGCCCCCAAAAAGATAAGGCGGATCAGCGGCACACATGTTGTTTCCATAGTCGGTCATGTTCTGGCAGAAGTAATAGGGAAAGTCGTGGCGGCAGTAGTAACACTAACCACACGACACATTCGCGCCCACGATGACGCGGTCACCAACCTTTAACGGCACGCCTTCGAAGTCGGCATAGTGGCCGTTGCCGCCGATGGCTGCGACCGTTCCTACATTTTCGTGGCCCTGGATGATCGGGAAACGAATTTCTTTACCTTCTCCAGCGCCGGCATATTGGGTGGTGAATCCCTGATACGTATGTTTGTCGGTGCCGCAGATTCCTGACAGCTCCATTTTCACCAGGACACAGCCTGGAGCGGGATCAGGCAGGGGGTATTCCCGCAACTCATACCTGCCAGGTTCGACCAGCGTAGCGGCGAGAACAGGTATTCCGGACATGGCTGCAGATACCTCGTGAAATGGCCGCAAAAAGGCCTCAGGAGAGCGACAACTTACCGCTTTGCGATAAGCGCTTAGAAAAGATATCGGCGAGGGTTTGTTTTGTCAAGCCGCCATTTGCCGGATCGTCGCGAACATCCTCAACTTTTCAATTAATGGAATCCAAACGCATCCGTTTCTCTTCCTGATCGGACGCTTTCCGCTTCAACTCTTCAAAAATTTGCAATTCCCTTCGAGCCTCCTCCATCTGCCCCCGCTGCTTATACAGATTGAACAGCAGATAATGAGGTTCCTGTTCATCCGGTTTCACAGCCACGAAGGTTTGCAGCAGCTTTATTGCCTCATCGATTTTTCCCTGGCTGTTATATACCTTGGCCAGATCGAGTTGCGCATCGGCAAGCCCGGGCTGAAGATTCAGCGCGTCAGCCAGGTACTGCTGGGCGCTGTCCAGCTTGTTCTGCTGACGGTACACGTCGCCGATAAGATAGTCCGTCATTGCATCGCCCGGTGAAATTTTCAGCTCCTCATTGAATTCGGCCAGCGCCTCATCCAAGCGTCCAGTCTCCCGGTAAAGTAATCCCAGCGCGTAATGGAGGCCGGCTGCGTCCGGTTTCTGGTCAATCGCCTTTTTGTATTCATTGATCGCCGCGGGATTCAGACCTTGCTGCCGAAGCATCTCCGCTCTCAGCTGAAACATCCGGTACGAGTCCGGCCCAACCTTGGTCAGCTGCACAAATGAATTTGAGGCTACATAAAGAGACGCCTTCCCCTTAAAGTACAGAGCATCCGGACTTTGGGGTTCAAGTTCCGCCCAGCGGCTGAGCATCACCAGGGCCTTGTCGTCCTTTTCTTCCCTCAAGTAGGCCAGCCCGAGATGAGCCACGACAACGGGGTCGTCTTTCTTGTTCTGGTAGGCTTTTTCGAGCAGCGGAATCGCCCGTTCGAGGTCACCAGAATTGAAGTAGCTTAAGGCCAGCAAGACCTGTGCACGATCGAGGCGCGAATCGATTTCTAGCGCCCTGCGAAGTTCGCTGATGGCCCGTCGATAGCTGCCTTGCATATAAAGAGCCAGGCCGAGATTGGAATGAGCTTCCGCCGATCGTGGATCCAGCTTGACCACTTGTTCATAAACTTTTTCTGCCCGATCGAATTGCTGTTCCTTTAGCGCCACTCGTCCCTGCGTGGAAAGATCCGCAAGGCTCGGCGTCTGGGCTGCCGCCGTTTCGACCAACATCGGAGAGCTAAGAAGTGAGAGACCAAGAAACAGCAAACAGGGCTGACTCATTTATATCCTCGGCAACTAACCTCTTTTTCTGTTGTTATGACCGAACCCTGATTCCGATTCGATGGGGTATGTTGAGCTCATACGCGTCTCTCCTATCGGGATCGCGGACGTCCGGCTGAGTATGTCCATCGTTATCGGTGGCGCGAACTTCCAGGGTATACTGCCCCGGGCGCGGAATCTGCCAAATATAGCGCCAGGGCGTCCATACCATTCGCGTCACCGGAGCCGAAAGAGTTGCTGGTTGCCAGGCGCCGGCGGCATTGACTCGTAATTCAACTTTGGTGATGCTGTTTTCTCCAGCCCAAGCCGCGCCCTCGACCTGGTAAGTCCCAGCGGGGATTTCTTCCCCTTCGGACGGGCGCAAAAACTTCGAGTTCACCAGCATGCGTGTTATCGGCCGCCGTTCGCCGTTCGCTTTCAATGACACATACTCTTCCTGCTGAAAATATCCCTTGAACGGCCGGTCTGAAATCTCGACGCGGCTCAGCCACTTGACCGAATCCATTCCGTACCAACCAGGCACCAGCGCGCGCAGGGGAAATCCGTGCTCTGCGGGCAACGGCTCCCCGTTCATTTCATAGGCAAGCAGCGTGGAAGTGTCCATCGCCTTTTCGAGTGGAATGGCGCGCGCAAAATGAGTACGCGCCGGCAGGTTCTCTACGTCTCCGGAATCAGCTCCGTGAAAAATTACGGTGTTCGCTCCCGTTCGTACTCCAGCCTGGTTGAGCAATTCCGCCAAAGATAGTCCGGACCATACCGCCGTACCTACCCCGCCGCCCCCCGGCCGGTTTCCCGCACACTCCATCGTGATGGTGCGGCGAACCGAGGACCCCAGCAGCAGATCGGAATATGTCAGCCTCAGCGGCTTGGAGACCATCCCACTGATTTCAAGATTCCAACCGTCGCCGCCAATCTTCGGCGTGGAAAAATGATTGCGAATAAAAAAGTCGATATTGGGAGTAGTCAGTTCCCGGGCGATTTCAGTCGAATCCGCCAAGGCCACGCGGCCAGCTGCGCCCAGCAAATGCCCGCTCAACGCGCTTGAGGCCAAACCACCAGCAGCGATGGCTCTCCATAAGAATTCGCGGCGGGTAATATCCTTTGCGAAACCAGCTTTGGCAGCATCTGCCAGATAATTCATATAAGCACTATGCATGACAAATTACTGTAGCGGACTTTCCTTGTCCACTGAGGTGTTACGATCGCCAAGACTAATCTTTGGGACCAAATTCGGCGGTGTGTCCTTCTTTCGTCAGATGTTTCTGGATTCATGCGCATCGAGACACTGGAATGGCCGGATGACAAAAGCAGCCTCCTAAACTAGACTGTGAATTCCCCTGGGCTCACTGGCCGGGATGGCGGAACTGGCAGACGCAGCGGACTCAAAATCCGCCGGGCTTCGGCCCTTGGGGGTTCGACTCCCCCTCCCGGCACCA
>CATPBY010000396.1 GCA_955652845.1 uncultured Terriglobales bacterium
CTTTCTTCGTCTAGCGGAGGCGCTGTCTCTTCCTTAATTCTTCTCCGCCAGAAACTTCTTCTGGCATTCCTGGGCGGCGGTGAGCAACTGATTGAACTCGGGCGTGCCCCGCAGCTTGGCCAAAAAGGGGTCGGTCTGCAGATCGGTGTAGGCGCAATAGTTGTTTTCAATGGCGCTCTCCAGCAAACGCACAGCAATGTCCGGCTTGCCACAGTAACCCATAACCGATCCAGCGAAGTACTTGGGCTCGGGGTCGCGACTTGCCAGAATGGCGATTTCCTGTTGGCGGGCGATTCTGTCCAATTCCGGTTGCTGGCCCTCGAGACAGGCTTCCAGGAGGCGGTCCCGGCCATTGACTGACACCCTTTTCAAGCTCTCCCGTGCTTCGGCTGGCTTTCCTTCACGCAACAGAATGTCCGGAATCCGCTGCGCGGCCCACTCCGATCCTGCGTCCAGGCGGATGAAGTTCATCGCCCGTTCTGACTTGCCTAATGCTGCAAAGGTGAACGCGCACGAGCGAAATCCGTAGTCTCCCGGATCCAGAGCAAGGGTGGTGTCACACTCGCGCGCTGCTTCGTCCAGCATTCCGGCGTAACGAAGAACGTAGGCCAGCGCGAAATGGGCCAGGGCACTCTCGGGCCGCTGCTTCACCAGCGCCTTCGCATCCGCGTAGGCTTTTCTCAACTCACCTCTTTCTGTCCGGTTCACAATCAGTGAGCTCGCAGCCAGCATGAGGTTTGGATCAAGCGCCAGAGCTCGTTCAAAGGCGACGTTGGATCGTTGGAACATCTCTTCGCCGCCGTTTGAATAAGTCGAGTCGTAGTAGTAGCGGGTTCCCAGAGCTTCCCAAGCGGGAGCGTAACTGGCGTCCACGCCTAGCGAGCGCTCCAGCATGGCGATTGCCTCCTTATTCGGAGCCGGATCATGCGGAACGGACACGCTGCGCAAATACAAGTCGTAAGCCTCCTCGTTCTTGGGATGAGTATCGGTCTGCACGGAACCGGTCGACGCACCGAGTGCCGGAACCAATCCCTGGCGGACTTTCATCGTGATCTGACCGCGCATGGCGATCATGTCCAAGGCGGCAACATTCAGAGTGTCCCGCCACACCGTGCGGTTATTTTCGACATCCACTGCCTCTAGCGTGATCTGCAGCTGATCGCCTTCTTTCAGATAGTGGCCGGTTACGATGTCCGTCACTCGCATTTCACGGCCAGCCTGCTGAAGATCCAGATTCTGGGCTGTGTACTTGCTGGTGGTGGCGAAAGGGCGGATTGATAAGGAATGTACGTAACTGAGCGCGGTAGCAATTTCATCCGGCAACGCCAGGCGCAAGAAATCAGTGTCTTTGTCGGAGGCGAGATTCTGGAATGGAAGGACGGCCACGGTCGTCGGGTTTACCGTACCGGCAGCAGTTGGAGCAACGTCACGGTGCCGAGCCTGCCACAGCACAAAAGCGATGACGACGATGGCTAGCGTCGCGACAAGCAGCGCAGTTTTCTTTAAGGCTCGGCTGGATGCAGGGACGGCGGTGCCGGCGCTGTCGGGAATTCCTGGTCCAGCGACGCTGGATGATTTAGTCCAACTCGCCTCGGGTTGGACAGGCGGAACGCCGGTTCCCCCACGGTCCCCGTCTACATCAGGGGAAGTGGTGAAGGCTGCCGCGCGTCCGGATTCGGTGTCGCGCTTCAGGCGCATCAGCTCGGAGCGCATCTCGGAGGCGTGCTGATAGCGCAGTTCGCGATCTTTTTCCAGTGCCCGGTTGAGGATGTCTTCGAGTCGCGGCGGCAGATCCGGATTGAGGCGCCCCGGAGAAGACGGCGCGCGCTCCAGGATGGCATTGAACACCACTCCTGACGTTTCGCCGCGAAAGGGCAACAATCCAGTGGCCATCTCGTAGAGCACAACACCGAAAGAAAACAAATCGGTGCGAGCGTCGAGATCTTTCCCGCGCACTTGCTCGGGCGACATATAGGCCACGGTTCCCAGGGCGGTGCCTGGGCTCGTCAAGTGTTCGGCGCTCACTCCTGCGGTAGCTTCGAGCATGACGTCCGCGCCTCTGACGGCATGGCCGCTGACTGGCGTGACTTTTGCCAGCCCGAAATCCAGAATCTTGGCATGGCCGCGCTTGGTCACAAATATGTTCGCAGGCTTGATGTCGCGATGGACAATACCTTCGGCATGAGCGGCATCAAGCGCATCGGCAATTTCGATGCCCAGAGAAAGCAGCATTTCGGTGTCGAGCGGACGGCCAGCAATGCGATGCTTCAGGGTCAACCCGTCCATATACTCCATGGCAATGAACCGCTGGCCGTCGTGCTCGCCGATTTCGTAGATAGTGCAGATATTGGGATGGTTAAGGGCAGAGGCGGCGCGGGCTTCGCGCCGAAAACGCTCCAGCGACTGCGGATCCTGGGCTACATCCTGGGGCAGGAACTTGAGCGCCACAAAGCGGCCGAGCGAAGTGTCTTCCGCTTTGTAGACGACACCCATCCCCCCGCCGCCCAGCTTCTCCACGACGCGGTAGTGCGAGATGGTCTGGCCTATCATCGCAGGAATGCTAAGGCGGATGGCAGGGCAAGTCAACGCAGGTGCGGAGATCGAAGCGACTACAAAAGAAAAAAATTCTCAATGAATTCCCTGTTACCAGGTTGAGTCAGACGGCCAATTTTCCGGCAGGGCGCCAAAGGCTGTTGTAATGTTCTATTTTCGGAACATTTCGCCAGAGATTGCCGAAGGCCCAGCCTTGGCGGCAATAATGTTCGAGGCTGACGGGTTCGGCTCCCAAGCGAAACTGCTGTCGGAGAAGCACCAACTGTTTCGCACGTTCCTAGCCCGTCAGCGATTGAGAAACTATCCTAGTGCCCGTTCAAAGCAATTGCCTCAATGGACTAGCCCTACCGAACCGATTCGAATACACCAGCCGAACCAAACGAGTATGCCTAATACGCAAGTGCGGTCTCATCGTCGATGGCAATGAGATCGCCCGTAGGGTTGTTAGGTTAAGTCCTGACAGCAATTCTTCAAAGTTTAATTAGGACTCTGTTGGTGAAAGGTAAATGCGTTCAGGTTTCTGGCCGTGATTCGAGCGGAATTATACAACAATGGCCGGACTTGGGGTTGCGATGAGGTCAGAGCCTCCGTTTCCGCTCCAAGGTCTGAGCGGGACTCGAGTGTACGCCTTAGCGGAAGTTACTGAACATCACCACGTCGGAGTTATTTGCCCGTGCACGCGTGACTGCCACTTTCTTGCCGTCTGGCGAAAATGCCGCCGCCAGGATATTCATAGGTTCTGTATCAAAATGCGTCAGTTGCAGCGGCGGGCCGCCGGTCAGCGGCTGGAAGAACAGATTCGCTCCTACTCCAGATGCTCCGTTAAACACCAGGCCCTGCCCGTCCGGTGACCAGACGACGTCATTCACCGATGCCGACGCCGGCAACACCTTCAGGGGCGCGCCACCTTCGACGCTCTGGACCACAAACTGGCTCTTCTGATTGCTGCCCTGGCCCACGGTTTGCACATACAAAAGATTTTTTCCGTCGGGGGAAACGCGTGGCAGGCTTGTCACATTAGAGGCCATTTCCACCGGGGTTCCGCCGTCTGCCGAAACCCGCATGAGGCGAGTCAATTCTTCGTTCTGCTGATAAAACACTGATTTGCCATCAGGTGTGCAGGCTGGTCCCTCATCGTTCTTGCCGCGGGTCACTTGCTTGAACTCGCCGCTGGCCGGTTTGTACTTATAGATGACGACATTGTTTTCTCGCAGGACGGAGACCACTATGGCATCTGGGCCACAGGCAGCGGGGAGTACGGCAGCGGTTTCGCGTTCCAGTACTGGCGACCGGGATTGCCCGTTGGCGTCCATCAGGAATGCATGAAACTGCGCATCCATGGTGATCAGCTTGCCGTCGCCGGTCCAACTCAACGACCCTCCGTCGGCCTGGGAGGCGGTAACCGGTCCTGGGTTCAAGCTAATCTCGGCCGGCCATTTCGCCGGTACGTCACCCACAAAGACGTTTGACGAGACTTGCCGTTCCACGGCCACCAAAGTCTTGCTATCCGCCGTGACGCTGAGCTCTCGGTAGTCGTTCAAGTCGTTGGTGACATTTACCAGGTTGCCGGACGGATACGGCTGATACTTCACCTGGAATCGAAAGCGCGTCTCAGCAGTCCGGCCAATCAGAAACAGCCCACTGCCATCGGGCATCCACGCCACGAAAGGCACGAGCATCGGGTACGTGAAAGTCTTCACTATATTGCCGTCAGGCCTGAAGATCACAATCTGCCCCAGGCTGTCCTTGGCCAGGTTGAAAGCGGACATGGCTATTAGCTTCCCGTCCGCCGTCCAGGACGGTGTCGCGTCGTCAAAACTAGTAGCGCCAGAAGGGCGCTTTAAAATAATGCGCTCAGCGCCGCCATCGCTGTCGGCCAGCAGCAACTCGTCCTCCTTCTTTTCTGGGACGACGCGTTTGAAGACGATTTGCTTCCCGTCGGGCGAAAATCCAGGAGCACCCCAGACGTTTGACGCGATGTGCCGCGGCGACCCTCCCAGGCTCGCGACCGCGTAAAGATCGGTCACCACGTCGTTGTCGGGATTTGTATGCGCGTAGTAGATGTAATTTCCATCGGGTGAAAACGTCAGCCCGTAATAGAAAAATCCCGACTGCGGCAGCACCACCTGTGCCTCGCTGCCGGTCGCGATTTGCCTGACCCACAAACTGCGTTGCGCCGCCCGCATCACGTATGCCACGTAGCGGCCATCTGGAGAAATAGCGCCGAGGTTGGCGACCTTGCCATTTTCCGTCAGCTTGGTGACCTGCATGGCGAGAGGATTGATGGCTGGTTTGCTGGGGTTGAGAAACAGGTAGAGTCCGGCCGTCCCCGCCGCCAGAACGACCGCCGCCAGAACGATTCCACCGATCGCCACAGTCTTATGCCGTTTGGCCTCAGTCAGTAGAACCGATCCTGAAGATTGCAACCGCGTTGGCGCTGTGGCGATTCCTTCCCTAGATTGCGGCGGGCTCGATTGCGAGAGGCTCGACTGGGCCTGGCCGGACGTGGGTCGCGGCGCAGACGCCATTTTTCCCGACGAGCTGGAGTCGCGCTTGATGCGCTTTAGGTCGGCGCGTATTTCCGCCGCGGTCTGGCAGCGCAGATCGCGGTCTTTCTCGAGTGATTTAAAGATCACTGCATTCAGAGCTGCCGGGAGGTTTTCGTTTTCTTCGGTCGGCGTGGGCGGAGCTTTTTCCAAAATGGCATGAAAAATCACCGCCGAAGTTGCGCCGTCGAAGGGCAGATGACCCGTGGCCATTTGATACAACACTGCGCCGAAACTGAACAGATCGCTTCGTGCATCGAGTTCCTCACCGCGCGCCTGCTCGGGCGACATGTAAGCCACTGTGCCGACCGTTGAGCCCGGGCTGGTCAAGTGCATGGCGGTCGCATCCGCGGTTGCCCCCGCGGATGCCGCAGCTTCCTCACGCTCGCGGGCCAACTTGGCCAACCCGAAATCCAGCACCTTGGCCCGTCCGCGCGTGGTGATGAAGATGTTCGCGGGCTTTATGTCGCGGTGGATGATGCTCTTGCGGTGGGCCGCATCGAGCGCGTCCGCGACTTGAATGGCAATGTCTAGCAAACCGTCCTGGGGAAACGGCTTTCCGTGCATGCGCGCCGACAGAGGCTCGCCTTCGAGCAGTTCCATGGCAATGAACGGTTGCCCATTGTGCTCATCAATCTCGTAGATGGTGCAGATGTTTTCGTGATTGAGCGACGATGCGGTCCGCGCTTCCATGCGGAAACGCTCCAGAGACTGCGGATTCTGGGCGAGATCGCGGGGCAGGAATTTCAGCGCGACGCGGCGTCCCAGTTTCAGGTCCTCCGCCTCGTAAACCACGCCCATGCCGCCGCTGCCAATCTCGCGAACCACGCGGTAGTGTGAAACGGTTTCTCCAGTCATGGGTTTTCGGAGGCAAGTATCAGACTATGGAGCTTGGCAAGTCAACTGCGCGATCAATACCCGGAGCTCTTTTAGCGCTTCGTCGCACGCTCCAGAAACGGGCGGCTTGGGAAACGGATTCGTTCATCTGACCGTTTCGACCCGCACCTAACCGGTGCGGAAGCCCAAGACCGAGAGGCGAAAAGAGGACGCTGGGTGTACAATTCGGCACGTTATTGTCGACAGCGAGTCACGAACTCTCAGTCCAACTCTCACTGTCAGTGTTCTCTGGAGTGAACCCATGAACCTCCGACTCACGCACCCGGCACTCGCCGCCTGGACGGTACTCGTCTTAGTAGCGCTCGGATCCGCACAAGGCGTCCAACCTTATCCAAACGCAGTTACCACGAGAGGGA
>CATPBY010000397.1 GCA_955652845.1 uncultured Terriglobales bacterium
CCGTAAGGGTGTGCATCGTGCGTACAGCGTTGGGCAGAGAGAATGCTGCGCGCGAGATCCCTCGCTCCGCCTGAGAAACGGCTGCGCTCGGGATGACGTTAGCAGATTTAGTAAATTTGTCAGGATGTCGCGCGAACAATGCTGACTGAAGTTCTCAAACACATCGAGCAGCGCTCCCGGTTCGTGCTGACTTCGCATGCCCGGCCGGATGGCGACGCTATCGGTTCGGCGCTGGCGTGCGGGCAGATTCTGCGCGCCATGGGAAAGCAAGCCGAAGTCGTCCTGCATGACGGTGTCCCTCGCATCTACCGGCCGCTGCCGTTTGCGGACAAGGTGGTGCAAGCGGATTGCGTCAACGGCAACTACGACGCGGCGATCATCCTGGAATGTGACAGCATCCAGCGCACCCGCTTACTTGGTCTGGAAGAGCGATTTCTCATCAGCATCGACCATCACATCAGCGGGCGGCCGTTTGCCCATGTGAACTGGATTGATCCCAAAGCGGTAGCCACCGCGGAGATGGTTTACCGCCTGGCTCGCGAAGCCGGCGTCAAGATTTCCCCGGAGATCGCCACCTGCTTGTACACCGCTGTGCTCGCCGACACTGGGTCATTTATGTTCGAGGGCACCAACGAGCATACATTCGCCTTGGCGCGGGATCTGGTTCTGGCCGGAGCGGACCCGGCGCGTTGCGCCCGCAGTATTTATTTTGGACACTCCACCGCCAAGATGCGCCTGCTGGGTGCGGCCCTTTCCAACCTGCATCGCGAAGGACGGCTGGCCTGGATTTCAGTGAGCCAGCAGCAGATGGAAAGCTGTCACGCCCGGGAAGAAGATTGCGAAGGGCTGGTGAATTACGCGCTTTCGATTCAGGATGTCGAGGTGGCAGCGTTTTTCCGGGAGCTGCCCGGCGGCCGCTTCCGGGTGAGCCTGCGCAGCAAGGGCGCGCTGAATGTGGCGGCTGTCGCCGAGCGTTTTGGCGGTGGAGGCCATCAATGCGCCAGTGGATGCTCGCTCGACGGTCCTTTGTCCGCGGCGACGGCCCGGATGCTGGCAGAGTTGCTCCGGGACTTCCCGGTGCAATAGTTTTCTTTGCCGTCGATTGCATTCCGAACTTTGAGTCAAAATTCAGCAGAGAGGGCGCCGCATCTCTGATTCCACCCAATCGTCAGGCATTGCTGAGCGCCGGCGCTACCTTACCGACTGGCTGCTGCTGGCGGGCTTTTGCGGTTTCCTGTTTTTCTTTGGCCTGGCATATTTTGGGCTGGTTGGAGCAGATGAACCGCGTTATGCCCAGGTGGCGCGCGAGATGCTTGCCCGTCATGACTGGATCACGCCTACGCTTGGTGGTAAGCCGTGGCTGGAGAAGCCCGCGCTTTATTACTGGCAGGCCATGGCCGCCTACCGGATTTTTGGAGTGAGTGATTGGGCGGCGCGGCTTCCCTCGGCGCTCGATGCCAGCCTTATGGTGGTTGCCGTCTATCTCTTTCTGCGCCGCTTCCGTCCCGGATTTCATCTCGACGGCGCTCTGATGACCGCATCCGCGGCAGGCGTCATCGGTTTTGCCCGTGCGGCTTCGACCGACATGCCACTCGCCGCTACATTCACCATGGCATTGCTGATGTGGTACGCGTGGCATGAGGGCGGCAACAAAGCATACCTTGCCGGGTTCTACATTTTTCTGGGTCTGGGGATGCTGGCCAAAGGCCCGGTGGCGCCGATTCTGGCGGCAATAATTATTTTGATCTTTGCCGGCGCGAAGGGCGACTATCAGCTTATCCGGCGAACCCTCTGGTTGCCGGGCATTCTGCTGTTTTGCGTCGCCGGGCTTCCCTGGTACCTTGCAGTGCAAATGCGGAACCCGGAATTCTTCCGGGTCTTCATCCTCGAGCATAATCTCGCGCGCTTCAGGACTGATCTCTATCACCACAGCGAGCCCTTCTGGTATTACCTTCCGGTCATGCTGCTCGGACTGCTGCCGTGGACCATGTTTGTGGTCGAGGCGCTGATCGAAAGCGTCCGTGGATGGTGGGCCGAAAGGCGCGACATGCTTCGCTCCGAGGACGGACTCAGCGCCTTCCTGGCGATCTGGCTGATCGTTCCGGTCGTGTTCTTTTCTATGTCCACCTCCAAGCTCCCCGGCTACATCGTGCCGGCGATTCCGGCGGGAACGCTGCTTCTGGCGGAATATCTGAGGCGACACTCGGCTGACACCCAACGCCTGCGAACCCTGCCGGTGTTGCTGCACGCGATCGTGGCGTCGCTGCCGATAGTTCCAGCATTAATGCTGCAGTACCTGGTATTTCAACATCGACTGCCGTGGGGACGGGCGGCCATCATTTCAATGGCATTTGCCACAGGGCTGGCCATCGGACTCGTGGTAACGCTGCATCGACAGTTCGGTCTGCGGATGCTGCGCTTCGTTACGCTGGTTCCGGTTGTGCTCGCTCTGTCCGCGGCCCTTCGTATCGGCACGCCCGCGCTGGACGCTACACTGTCGGCGCGACCTCTCGTCATCGAGATCAACAAACTGGACAGCCACCGTCTGCCTCTGGCCATCTTAGGACTGTCACGGGAAACGCAGTATGGGCTGCAGTTCTATCGCAATCAGGACATTTACCGGTACGAACTCGGTCAGGTGCCCGCGACAGAGCACCTGGTAATCGCTCCCGAAGGATGGCAGATCAAAGTGGCGACGTGGACCGCCGGGCGTCGGGTGACCTATCTGGGGAGCTTCGCGCCGCAGGGCCTGGATTACTACTGGGTGGCAGGGAAGAGCGGTAACTAGTGTGGGGGATACCGCTGTCCCCGTTTCAGGCACCTGGCCGCGGTACCGATAACGCTCAGGGACCACTATTGAGCCCACAATAACCGATGCTGCATTTCCTCCCGAAGTCGAGGTCAGCCGTTCTGGGCGGGAAGCCGCACGCAGCGTCCCTCGGGACTATTGCTGCCGCTCCAGGCGTACATTGGGCGGGATCGTAGTTGGCAGTACATCCCAATAATGAGGGTCGTACGCAGTATCCGGTCAATGTTTCCCCGCTCACACCAATTCCAGATAATGCCGTCCTTTGTGGGCTCCCGGCCGCATTGTCGGTTACGCTCACTGCCGCCGTGCGTGTTCCCAATGCCATGGGCTTAAATGTGACGCTGATGCTGCAACTGGCGCCTGCAGCCAGCGAGCTTCTACAAGTA
>CATPBY010000398.1 GCA_955652845.1 uncultured Terriglobales bacterium
CCACCCAGCCGCCGCAAACCGAGAGCAGCGCCAGAATCACCAGAGGAACCAGCATGAGCTTTGGGCTCTCATGGATGCCTGCATGCCCGTGTGCCGGGGGCGACCCCGCCCGTAACTCCTCGGCGTGTCCTCCCCGATACTCCCCAAAAAATGTCAGGAACCAGAGCCGGAACATGTAAAACGAAGTAAGGAATGCGGTAAAAATACCAATGCCCCAGTACACGAAGCTCACTCGGGATGCCTGCCACAGAATCTCATCCTTGCTGAAGAACCCAGCCAGCGGCCAGAAACCAGCAATCGCGAAAGTTCCCGCAGTCATAGTCCAGAAAGTCACTGGGATGTGACGCCGCAGGCCTCCCATGTGCCGCATGTCCTGCTCACCACCTGCGGCATGAATCACCGAACCGGCAGCGAGGAACAGTAATCCCTTGAAAAAGGCATGGGTCATCAGATGAAAGATGCCGGCTGAATACGCCGCCACGCCGCAAGCCATGAACATGTAGCCCAGTTGAGAGATCGTGGAATAGGCAAGAACCTTCTTAATATCGGTTTGCGCCACGCCGATCGTGGCGGCAAACAATGCGGTGAGCGTCCCGATGATGGCAACGACCATCAGGGCCAGGGGCGCGCGGTCAAAGATGACGTGCGAACGCGCCACCATATAAACGCCCGCGGTAACCATGGTGGCAGCATGAATCAGAGCGGAGACCGGCGTGGGCCCTTCCATCGCATCCGGAAGCCAGACGTAGAGGGGAATCTGTGCGGACTTGCCCGCAGCCCCCACCATGAGCAGCAGGCCGATTGCCGTAAGCAATCCTGCTCCGGCAGTCTCTGCATGAAGCGGCGCGATGGTCTGGAAAACTTGCACGAAATTCAGCGAGTCGAAGTGCTTGATCAAGAGGAAGAGTGCAATAAGGAAACCGAAATCCCCGATACGATTGACGATGAATGCTTTCTTGCCAGCCGATGCCGCTGAGTCTTTAGTGAACCAGAACCCGATCAGCAAGTAGGAAGCCAGCCCCACGCCTTCCCATCCGATAAACATCAACAGATAGTTGTTGGCGAGCACCAGCGTCAGCATGAAAAACATGAACAGATTCAAATAGCTGAAGAAACGATAAAAGCCACCTTCCTCCCACATGTAGCCGGCGGAGTAAATATGGATCAGGAAGCCCACGCCGGTGGCCACCAGCAGCATCACCAGCGAAAGCTGGTCCAGGTAGAAGGCGAAGTCGGCCTGGAAGCTGCCCGAGCGGATCCACGGCGCCAGATATTCAGAATAAGGAAGACTCAGCGCGGAAAGCAGAGACCCATCCCACAAAGCCAGGAGGAATGCGGCGCCGCTGAAGCCAAGAGCAATCCCGGAGATGGCTTGACGCGAAAAGCGGCGGCCGAACAGTCCGTTGACAGCAGCACCCGCCAATGGCAGCAGGGGGATGAGCCACAAATGAAGGTTCGGCGTCATAGTTTGAGTAAGTTCACCCGGTCAACGTTCAGAGTGTCACGCGTGCGATACAACGCGATTATGATTGCCAGTCCAACCGCCGCTTCCGCGGCGGCGACCACCATTACAAAGAAGACGAAAACCTGACCGCTGAGCGCATGCCATTGCGCGGCGAATGCCACGAAGGAAAGATTCACGCCGTTGAGCATAAGTTCGATAGATATAAAAATGGTGATGATATTTCGTTTGATCAAGAAACCGACCACTCCGCAGGCAAAGAGGACACCACTGAGAATCAGGTAATACGACAGCGGTACCATCAGTCCACCTTCTTTCTCGGCTGCGATGGTTCTGGATGGCTGGCCAGCACGACCGCCCCCATGATCGCGATCAGCACCAGCACTGACGTGACTTCAAAAGGCAGCAGGAAATCGTGAAACAGGAGCCAGCCGATGATTTTCGGAGGTCCTGGCAGTGCGCCCATCATCACGGACTGCGTGCCGGACCGCTCGAGCAGGACCCATGCCATCAGCAGACTGCCAATCGTCATTCCTGGGACCCCGAGCAACAGCGCCACGCGGCTTCCGCCCGCGCGTTCTTCCTCTCCGGCATTCAAGAGCATGATGACGAAGACGAAAAGCACCATGATGGCTCCGGCGTAGATGATCACCTGTATAGCTGCCACGAATTCGGCGCCGAGCAAAAGGTATTCGCCCGCCAGTGACCCCATCACAACTACCAGAGACAGCGCGCTATTAATCGGGTGCCGCTGCACCAGCAGATTCACCGCACCTGCCACGCAGATCGCGCCGAAGATAAGAAATAATGTGAGGTGGAGCATTTTTCTCCAGACTTACGCTCTCCAGGCCACAACCAGCGCGGTTATTACCAAGTTCGCAATCGCCAGCGGAAGCAGAAACTTCCACCCGAAAGCCATCAGCTGGTCGTAACGAAAGCGCGGCAAAGTCCCGCGCACCCAGATGTAGACGAACAGAAAACCGAAAACCCTCAGTACGAACCAGAATACCGGCAGGATAGCCTGCAGAATGGGAGGTCCGAAAACCGGCCCGTGCCAGCCGCCCAGAAAGAGTAAAGACGCGACGCAGGCCACGGTAATCATGTTGGCATACTCGGCCATGAAGAACATGGCAAACTTCATCGCGCTATATTCTGTGTGATAGCCCGCCACCAGTTCGCTCTCAGCTTCAGGCAAGTCAAAGGGGACGCGGTTGGTTTCCGCATAGGCCGAAATCAGATAAATAAAGAACGCGACGAACTGGCCTCCGTAAAAAATATTCCATTTGGGAATGAATCCCCAGAAGTGACCTCCTTGCCCGTCCACAATGTCACGCAGGCTGAAGCTGCCGGCTACGATCAGAACACCGATCAGAGACAGGCCGAGCGACACTTCATAACTGACCATCTGCGCGCTGGCACGCAGCCCGCCCAGCAGGGAATACTTGCTATTCGACGACCACCCGGCCAGGGCTACACCGTAGACGCCCAGCGAAGTGATCCCGAGAATGATCAGCAGGCCGATATTCAGATCAGTGATCTGTAGGGGCGTATGTACTCCCCCAATCGTGACCCAGTTTCCAATGGGGATGACCGCAATGGAGGTCAGGGCACAAATCAGCGCAATCATCGGCGCCGCGATGTATAGCGGCTTGTACACGTGCGGCGGCGTGAGATCTTCTTTGAAGATGAATTTGATTCCGTCGGCCAGCGGTTGCAGCAGGCCAAACGGTCCAACTCTGGTCGGGCCCCAGCGATTCTGAATATGGCCAACCACTTTGCGTTCCAGCCAGACGGTGTACGCTACCGCCGTGAGCAGCACGAAGAGTGCAATCACAATCTTGATGACGGATACCACGACGAAAGTTTCGATGCTAAGCAATGAGTCTTCCTGATCGGGTTACAGATTACTCAGTCGGCGGCGACTTCTAATTCTTCTGGCTTCTTGTGGCGATTCTCAATAACCGAATTCAAGGTGCGGGAGTAGCGACCCAGAGTTCCAGAACTGAAAAGATTGTTATCAGCGGGCACGATGAGTTTCGGATCGTGCAGCGCGCCGGCCTTGCCTGCTGGCAAAGCTGTGTGTTGAGCATTGCCAGCCAACAGATCCATCCGTGATACCGCGTAGCCTGGAAGCAAACGCTGGATCTCATCCAGAATAGCCATGGGATCGAACGGGCTCATCTTGAGTTCCAGTCCGCTCGCCTCCAGCCAGACCCCGTGTCGATCAACTTCTCCAGATTGCGCGCCTCGCGACTGGCCCATATCTGCGGTCATGCCGCGCCCAAAGGGAACCAGCTTGCGTACGTCGTAACCCATACTCCCGGCAATACGAACGATGATCTCAAAATCGGATTTCGTCCCCGTAACTTCACCGGCCTTCTTTACCAGTTGCAGATCGCCACAGGTGTTGGTAAACGTGCCCGATTTTTCGTATGCGTTGGCGGCAGGCAAGACTACGTCCGCGATTACAGCGGTCTCCGTCAGGAACATGTCCTGCACAACCACAAAGCTCTGGGAAAAGGCGAAGGGATCAAGGGCCAATCGGCCCACAGGATTGGCTCCGACCACATACCAGGCTTTTAGTTTTCCGGCTGTAGCGCTTTCGATCATCTCAGGGAGGGTGAACCCCACTGCCCGCGGCACGCCCCCCCACTCTTCGTGAAACTTTCCGGGGTCAGCCAGGCGCTGGTAGCCAGGCAGCAAATCAGGATAAACGCCCATGTCGGCGGCCCCGCGCGAATTCGCGTAGTCGCCGAGGCAAATAAACTTGACGTCGTGAATGCCAGAGGCGGACTTCACCAGCGAGACGACATCGCTACCACGAATTTCCGAGCCGAAAATGATGACCAGGCCCGGTTCGGAACGAAGTTTTTCCCGCAAGGAAATCCATTCATCGCGACTCGTGGGGCCGCTGAGTAAAGCATCAATTGCTGAGTCTTGACCGGCAAGGAAGGACGACAGTTGAGCTTCCGCGCCGGTGGGAATCTGGAGGAATGAAGTGGCTTGCCGGCGCAGTTTGATGGGCTGCGAGTTGATCACATACAAACGTGCGCGATGCAAGCGGACGTTGTTACGGATCTGCCAGGCCAGCAGCGGATGCTGTTCTGTGGGATCATTGCCGATCAGCAGGATGGCAGGCGCATTGTAAACGTCCCGCATGCTGGCGGCAGCCTCCGGTCTTTCCGTGAGAGCGGAGACAAAAGCGGGAAAATCAGCGGTGCGATGGTGGTCGATATTGTTCGTTTGCAGAACCACGCGCGCGAATTTCTGCAGCAAATAGTTTTCTTCGTTGGTGGTTCGGGTGGAACCAAGCACGCCAATCGCTTGTCCCCCGTCGCAATCGCGCACCTCGGTGAGGCGGCTTCCGATCACTTCAAAGGCCTCTTCCCAGGTCGAAGGCGTCAGCCGGCCATCTTTGCGGATGAGAGGCTGCGTGAGGCGCTCCTTATGGTGGGCAAAGTCGAAAGCGTAGCGCCCCTTGATGCAAAGAAAATCTCCATTGATGCCGCTCTTGTCGCGATTGTCGCCGCGCACAATTTCCATGCCAGTGTCGGCGCGCCGTACACCCAGGGTTGTCTTGCATCCGTCAGCGCAGTGCGTGCAAGTGGTGCCGACATGATTCATCTCCCAGGGCCGCGTCTTGTAGCGATAGGCACCGGAGGTTAGCGCGCCCACAGGACAAATGTCGATGCACATCCCGCATTCCTCACACTCCAGATGATCATCCTGGTTAGGAGCGATGATGGAGCTTACGCCGCGATTCTGTACACCCAGGGCCCAGACATCCATGCCCTCGCCGCACACTCGCACGCAGCGATAGCAGAGGATGCAGCGTGGCCGGTCGAAATACACTACCGGAGACCATTGCTGTTCCTCCTTATGGTTCTTAGGCTCCATGTATTTGGACTCGGCAGCGCCGTAGGAAAATGCCATATCCTGCAATTCGCACTCGCCGCCTGCATCGCACACCGGACAGTCCAGAGGATGGTTGCCCAGCAGAAACTCGATCATCGACTTGCGGGCTTGGCGAATCTCATCACTGTTGGTGGCAACGATCATGCCCTCGCTGATCACGGTGGTGCAGGCGGTCTGCAGCTTGGGCATCTTCTCCACTTTTACCAGACACATCCGGCAGGCGCCCTGCAAAGACAAGTTCGGGTAGTAGCAGAACGAGGGCACTTCGATGCCGGCATTCTTGCAGGCTTCAATCAGCAGGGTCCCGGCCGGGGCCGCGACCTTCTTGCCGTCGACCGTGATGTTTACGTCGGGCATTGAATTGATTATCCGTTGGTTGGTGTCTTTGTTTATCAAAGCTGTAGTATCGAGGGCGTTAGCCAACGACCCAGTGGCCAACAACCACTGACCGTTCTACACCATGACGGGCAACTCCTCGATTTTGCCCTGTTTCTCAAATGGACAAGGCCGGCCGTCCAGATGCTCCTCAAACTCCTTACGGAATTTCTTGACGATTGAAATCGTGGGCATGGCCGCGGCATCGCCCAGCGGACAGAATGTGCGCCCCAGCATGTTTTCCGACAGATATTGAATGTTGTCGATGTCTTTTTTAAGGCCGCCCCCCGCGTGAAAGCGAGTGAGAGTTTTTTTCAGCCAATCGGTCCCTTCGCGGCAGGGGATGCACCAGCCGCAGCTCTCATGTTGGTAGAACTTCATAATCCGCAAAGCAAATTTCACCATACACGTAGTCTCATCAAGCACTACGACCCCGCCGGATCCCAGCATCGAACCAACCTTGGTCAGGGAATCGAAGTCCATGGCAACATCGATTTCCTCGGGCGACAGGATCGGCGTGCTCGAACCTCCCGGCACCACGGCTTTCAGTTTGCGCCCGTTGAGGATGCCACCGCCGACCTCGTAAATCATCCTCTTAAGGTTGTACCCCATCGGTAGTTCATAAACTCCGGGATGTTCCAGATGGCCGCTGAGACAGAAAAGCCGCGTGCCGCCATTTTTCGGAGGACCGAGGTTGGCGTACCAATCAGCGCCGCCCAGAATAATGTGAGGCACGCTGGCCAGCGTTTCAGCATTATTGATAACGGTTGGCCCGCCCCACAGTCCGACCACAGCAGGGAAGGGCGGGCGAATGCGGGGAATGCCCCGCTTGCCTTCGAGCGATTCCATCAGCGCCGATTCCTCGCCTACTTCGTAAGCCCCGGCCCCGCCATGCCAATAAATATCGAAGTGGCGATCGCTGCCGAAGATGTTCTTACCGAGATATCCCCGCGAGTAAGCATCGGCAATCGCCTTCTGCATGATCTCCAGTAAATAGCGATATTCGCCACGAATGTAGATGTAGCCGGTTGTCGCGCCCACGGCGAGACCGGCGATTATTACGCCCTCGATCATGGCGTGCGGATCGTGTTCGAAGATCAGCCGGTCTTTACAGGTGCCGGGCTCGCTCTCATCGCCGTTGCATAAAACGTATTTCGGTTTGGGCGATTGTTTGGGAACGAACGACCATTTCATTCCGGTATTGAAGCCTGCGCCGCCACGCCCCCGTAATCCCGAGTTCTTTACCTCATTCACGATTGCGTCCGGCTGCATGCCCAGAGCCTTCTGCACCGCCTTGTAGCCGTCAAGCTCCAGATAGCGATCGATATTGGTCGCACCTTTGCCGAAGCGTTTGGAGACGACGCGGACTTCATCGGGATGGGAGACGAGATCAGCCATGGCCTGATTGCAGAATAAAGATTGCAGACTAAAGATTTAAGATCGCAGACTCCGGATCGACTCCCCGCGGTTCTGCAATCGTCAATCTGAAATTCTCAACCGAAAGTTCTTATTGAGCGTTCTTGTACTTCTCCAGAACTGAATCCATCTTGGCCGGCGTCAAATTCTCATGAAAGTCGTAGTTCACCTGTGCTGCCGGAGCCCAGCTGCAGGCGCCGATGCACTCCACTTCTTCCAGCGAGAACAGGCCGTCCGCCGTCGTTCTTTTGTGTCCAATTCCCAATTTCGCTTCGCAGTGCTCTAAAAGCTCCTCGCCGCCGCGCAGCAGGCAGGCGATGTTAGTGCAAATCTGCACGTTAAACTTGCCGCGCGGTCTGGTCGTCAGCATGGAGTAGTAACTGATCACGTTACGCACTTCGAGATCAGTTAGCTCGAGACGCTGTGCAATCTCGGCTATACCTTCGTCCGACAGATATCCGATCTCATCCTGCAGATACAGCAATGTCGGAACTAAGACGGAGCGTTTAGTCGGGTAGTGGGTCAACATCTCCGCGAACCGAGACTCGAATTGTTCAGAAAGTCTCATGATCGACTCCAGCGACAAATAGCACGAATGCTGACGATTAAAACCGACCCGCGCTGCGAGGTCTTTTGTGCACCTTCGTGTCCTTTGTGGGTGATGCCTTCGACCCTCACCGGTCAATCTCTCCCAATACAATATCAATCGACCCGATGGCCGCGATCACGTCAGCCAGCAGCCTGCCTTCGCACATTTTGGGGAGAGTCTGCATGTTGGCCAGACATGCCGCCCGCATGTGCACCCGATAAGGTTTTGCGGTGCCGTCGCTCACCACGTAATAGCCCATTTCACCGCGGGGCGATTCCACCGCCTGATAGACTTCGCCTTCCGGTACGGCAAAGCCTTCCGTAATAATCTTGAAGTGATAGATGAGAGCCTCCATCTGTGTCTTCATCTTCTCGCGGTCCGGCAACACAACTCTGGGCGCGTCTGCCTTGATGGGACCTTCCGGCATTCCCTGCAAGGCCTGCTGTACGATCCCGATGGATTCGCGGAGCTCCCGCACCCGGCACATGTATCGGGAGAAAACATCGCCGTCCTGAGCAACCGGAACCCTGAACTTAAAATTTTCGTAGCCGGAGTACGGCATGTCGCGGCGAAGATCGAAGTCAACGCCGCTTCCGCGCAGCGTAGGCCCGCTTGCGCCCAGGGCGATGGCATCCTCAGCCGCAAGTTTGGCGACGCCCTTAGTACGCATCATCCAGATCGGATTTCCCGTTAACAGATTCTCATACTCGTCCACTTTAGCGGGGAAGCGATCCGCAAACTTCCCCGTCTGCTCGAAGAATCCAAGAGGAGGCTCCAGCGCCAGCCCGCCTATGCGGAAATAGGACGTCATCATGCGCTGGCCGCTGACCGCCTCGAACAACCGAAGAATATCTTCACGCTCCCGGAAGCAATAGAGAAACACCGTCAGCGCGCCGATATCCATGGCATGGGTTCCCAGCCAGACCAGATGGGAATTTATCCGGGTCAGTTCATTGAGCATCACGCGCATCCACTGCGCCTTCGGAGGGATTTCGAGCCCTAACAGCTTTTCCACCGCCAGGACGTAGCAGAGATTGTTGGTTAGCGGGCAAAGATAATCGATGCGGTCGGTCAGAGGAACCACCTGCTGATAAAACTTCGCTTCGCAGGTCTTCTCGATTCCGGTGTGCAGATACCCGATATCGGGCATGATGCGTACAACATTTTCGCCATCAATCTCGAGAATCACGCGCAACACACCGTGGGTGGAGGGATGTTGTGGTCCCATGTTCAGGATCATGGTGCGATCCTGGCCAGGTTCGAGCTCGGGCATGGTGGTGAGGTGGGCCATGGAAGTTAGCGGTAGCCCTCTACGGGATAGTCCTTGCGCAAAGGATGGCCTTCCCAGTCTTCCGGCATTAACAGCCGGCGCATGTAAGGATGCCCGGTAAATCGAATACCAAACAGGTCGAACACCTCGCGCTCAAAATAGTTCGCGGCCGGCCAAACCGAGGTGACCGTATCAATCGCCGGAGCAGAGCCTTCCAGCCGAACTTTCAACCGGACCCGTTCCTTTTTCGGAATGGAGAGCAACTGATACACGACTTCAAAGCGCGGCTCCGATGGAAACCAGTCCACGCAGGTGACATCAGAGAGAAAATTGAATGGGCAGTCGGTATCGTCCCGCAAAAGGACACAGGCCTCGCGCAGCCAGGACCGCTCGATGTAGATAGTCATTTCTTCGCGGTCAAACTTCGCTGCCAGCACAGCCGACGAATTCCAGGCCAATAGCTTAGCGATAGCCGGGTGGGTTTTTAGTTGCTGGAGATCGGTTACAGCCGGAGCCAGCGGCATCAGATCCCTCCTCGTCGCGCCGCAGGCTTGCCCCAGTCCAGCGCGCCCTTTTTCCAGATATAAAACAAACCCACCAGCACGATACCGATGTAGACCATCATTTCGAGGAAGCCGAAAATCTTGAGATCGCGCAGGATCACCGCCCACGGATAAAGGAAGACGGCCTCAATGTCGAAGAGAATAAAGAGCATGGCGACCAGGTAGAATTTGACCGAGAAGCGCTCCCGGGCATCGCCGACGGGAATCATGCCACACTCGTATGGCGACAGTTTGGCTCGGGTGGGGCGACGATATCCTACGAACCAGGAGAGCAGGACGATGACTCCCGCCAGGGCCCCGGCAAAAAGAAAGTGAATCAACAATGGCAGGTAGCGGGCGAAGTAATTGTCCGGCATAAAGGGGGCTATATATAATTCGCGTCAAGCGTTGCTTAAACGTTCTAGATTAGATTTCGCCTGTGGTAGTGTCAAGCGATGGGGGAGCTTTCTCGACGCGGCTTAACATGCGTGTAACATTTGACGGGGCGGTCTGAGGACAGTGCGGTCTTACCAATCGGCATGATTTTCGGCTTCAATACCGATGTAAAGCACGACGACACCATCTACCACGTGCAGAGTGAGGCGCGCGAAGGGGAGCTGCTTTTGCAGACGCAGGTGTTCGTGCGCGGACGCTGCGTCGGCAAGCGGGCAACCTCCTATGCCGAGAAGCTCGCAAGCGGCGGCTTCAGCGATCAGCAGAAAGAACAGATTCTGCGTGATCAGCATCGCATGGTGCTGGATTCCATCCGCGATGGCCGTCTTGAGGAGGTTTTGGACAAACGCGAGGCTCAAGAAGTTCTGGCCGCAATCAAAGAGCTCGATGTGCACTGGCTCAATGCCGATTCCGTTCACTCCGATCGGAACCTGACCATGCGCCTGCGCGTGACCGAAGGCGGGTCTGGAGTGCAGGGAGCCCGCCTTACAGTTCGATTTGCGCGTCCGGATGCCGCACCGTTCTACACTCAGGTAGTTACCGGCCCAGCCGGCGACGCAGAGATGAAGATTGAAGCGGATGAGTCTTCCTTGCCGGATTCTTCCGTTCTGGTGCAGGCAAACTATTCCGGACGCACCGCCACGCGCAAGTTCCAGTTGCGTAAAGTGGAAGCGTAGACGCCGCGACCTCGATCCCGGGTTTTCCCATGAAACTGGTCATCAACGGGGAAGAGCGGACTTTTGCTGACTCTTCAACTCTTGCTAAATTGATCAAAGAGTTGGGGATGAAGCAGGATCGCGTGGCGGTGGAACTCAACCATAAAATCGCCCCGCGCGGGAGCTGGGCTGAAATCGTCCTGGCGGAAGGCGATCGGCTGGAAATCGTGCATTTCGTGGGCGGCGGCCAGTAAGATCTGAGAACCGGCAAGCCCCGCTGGTTTTCCCAATTATCTTTAGACATATCCCACGAATAGACATATCCCACGAAGCCGAGCAGTCATATGGCGCCCGACATGTGCTCTCAGAAATTGATTGATTTCTAATTTCGGATTCGAGCTTACAGAGTAATCCTCAAAAAGCAGTCCTCGGTTCTCAGTTCTCAGAATTCCGGCTATCTTTCGAGGAACTCCTCTAGTCACCCTCATGATCAAATCTGCGGTTGACAGCAGCCAACTCGCACCTAGAATGTTTCAAACATCCTTACGCTCAATTGTTTGAAACATTTCTCGACGCGAATGCGGCAACAATTCACATCCCGCGAGGTTGCGAAGATCGCTGGCATAACCCTGCGTCAACTGCAATGGCTCGATGAGAGGGGCATTGTTGTTCCAACACGCCAGGGCCATCGGCGGCAATATTCGATGAAAGATGTTACCGAGGCGGCTGTCATCGGAGAATTACGGCGCCGCAATTTCTCTCTGCAGCGAGTCCGTAAAGTGATGAGCTTTCTGCACAAAGAATTCGGTAAAAGGCTTGCGGAAACGGTTAGCAGCGGCTCCGAGTACCACCTTCTGACCGACGGGCGCACCCTTTATCTGGAGACTTCGGCGCGCCAGATCGTCGACATTCTGAAAAACACAAGTCAGCCCCTACTCGCAATTTGTCTCAGCGACACGGTGCGTCAGGTGCGCGCAGTCGTTCGCAGCGGGAAAAAACGCAGTGCACCGGAAACAGCTTCAGACGTACGCCAAAGGCTCAAGGCTTCATAGGGAGGGGAGTTTAGCTCCATGGGGAGGCATGATGGTTGCTGAACTGAACATTCTGAGCGAATGGATCCCGGAGCAGATGCTCCCCGGCACGATCTTTGTGCTGGAGAACGCGGGAAACGTCGGCGAAAAGGACGATCCCTATTGGGCTGTCTTGTCTTGTCCCAACTGTGGAACCCTGGGCTTGATAACCCGTAAACAACTGGCCGGGTTGTTGACGGTGATTTGCGGATCCGACCAGTGTTCGGCGCAGTTTTTTATCCACGACAGCGATATTGTGATTCGAAAGCCTTCCTGATGGCGCCGGAACAATCTCGACAGGAATTGTAAACTACATTATCTAGACCTTGTCAGACTTGACCTTGTCCAAGGCCACTGCTGCCTGCTCCACAATTTCAATTCCGAAGCCTTCCAGCGCCGCCACTTTGCGCGGATGATTGGTAAGCAGTCGGATGCGCCGCAGATTCAAGTCAGAGAGGATCTGTGCGCCAATGCCGATTTCCCGCTGGGTCTTGCGTTCGCTCTCCGGCAGTCCGGGCAGACGCTGGTCGCGATGGAAGGCAAGCGCTGTGCGCTCCGCCACGCGTTCGACGGAAAATCCCTTGGAGGTCTGGTGCAGATAGATAAGCGCGCCTCGGCCTTCACGGGCAATCATTTGCATTGATCCCTCAATGGTTGCGTTGCAGTCGCAGCCCGTGGATCCAAAAACGTCGCCCATCAGGCAATGGGCGTGCATGCGCACCAGCACAGGATCATTACCGCGCTCGATGTCGCCGCGAACCAGCGCCACATGCGATTCGCCGCCGTCGACCTCGCTTTCGTAAGCGATCAGGCGAAACTCTCCATGCCGCGTCCCAATCATCGCTTCACCGACGCGGTGCACGTAGCGCTCGTGCTGCATGCGGTAGCGGATAAGCTCAGCTACAGTCAGCATCTTCAGGCCGTGAGTCGCGCAGAATTCCACAAGATCGGCAACCCGCGCCATGGTCCCGTCATCGCGCATAATTTCGCAGATGATGCCAGCAGGCACCAGGCCCGCCAGCCGCGCCAAATCCACCGCTGCTTCCGTCTGGCCGGCGCGCACCAGCACCCCGCCCTTGCGGGCCCGCAGCGGAAAAACATGCCCTGGACGCGCGAGGTCCACGGGACGCGTGGCCGGATCTATTGCCACCATGATGGTGCGAGCTCGATCATAAGCCGAAATCCCGGTGGTGACGCCTTCGCGGGCGTCGATAGCTTCACAAAAGGCAGTGCCATAGTTCGAGGTATTCTCCGCCGTCATCGGCCCGATCCGCAGATGGTCCAGGCGTTCTTCGGTCATGGCTAGGCAAACCAGACCGCGCCCGTATCTGGCCATGAAGTTGATGGCTTCAGGGGTGACTTTCTCGGCGGCCAGGGTCAGGTCGCCTTCGTTTTCCCGGTCTTCGTCGTCGACAACTACAATCATCCGGCCGGCGCGAATCTCTTCAATGGCGGTCGGGACGTCGGTAAAGGGCGAGCGCAAACTCATGGTGATGTGCAGATTGTAGCAAAACCGGCGCAGCCCTTGACCGGCTCGCGACCGGAACAGACTTAAGGGAGACTGCGGGGCCAACCGTTTTCTGTGGCTTTGCCACCACAAATGATTTCACCACAATGTTGTTGGGCTGCACCCCAAGGGGAATCATGGTGAGAAGCGAATACTCGCTCGGTTCGAGTTTGGTAGGGGTCCGTTTTTGAATTACAGTGACATCGCCTGATTGTGAATCCAGCACCAGCAGGTAGTTTTCGTTTTTCGAAAGCGCCAGGCCATCAGGATGACTGCCCACAGTAAGCGACGCGATCATCTTTCCTCTGTCAATGTCGTACACCGCTACCGTGTTTGAAATGAAATTGCTCACATACAATCGGGAATTATCCGAAGTGACGATTCCACGTACCGGATGTGTCCCAATCAAATAACTTCCACTGACCTCGTTGGTGCTGGTCTCAATTACTGAAATGTTGTCCGAGTCAAAATTAGAAACTATCAACTCGCCGCCATCGGGCTTCAATGCCAGATGGACCGGGGTCTTGCCCACATCCAGCAGAGCCAGTAGCTTGTCGCTCTTCAAGTCGATGGACGCTACCTGACCCGAGCCGCTGCAGGCCACAAAGGCTTTGCTACTGTCTGGCAGAATCGCAATATCGCCAGGTTGCTGACAGGCTGGGATCGTACTCCTCGCCTTGAGATTGCTGACGTCGATGAGCGAAACTGTGTCATCGCCGCGGTTACTGACGGCTAGAGTCGAGGCATCAGGTGTAACTCGGGCCAGTCCCGGCGAAACTCCTACCCGCAGAGTGCCCAGCACGCTTCGCTTCTCCAAATCAAGCACTGAAACATTGTTGGACGCGGAGTTTGCTACATACGCCTGTTTGCCGTCCGGCGAAACGTCTATGAAATACGGCCGGCCGTGCACCCCTATAGTGGCCACGACTTCGTTATTCTCGGCGTCGATCACGCTCACGTTGCTGGATCCCGCATTGACGACGTAAATTTCATTCTTCCTGGTGTTGGCCGCAATTCCCGTTGGCTCGCTGCCTACCTTGAGCGTTTTTGCCAGCTCGAAGGTGCGCAGATCGATAACGGAAACGGTGTTGCTTCTGCCATTGGTCACGTAGGCATATTCCCGATACAAGGGGCCATAGTTGGGAAGCGCGCGCTCGTGGAAATACCACCAGCCGAGCCCAGCGCCGATGGGGCACAGAACAACGATGAGGAGGAGTTTTCTCAAAGTAGCCGGTGCTTCAGGGGAGGAAGATTAGCAGAACCGAAAGCGAAACGTTGCAACTCGGCGCAGGGTAACGATCATTTCGATGACCACGGTGCCGTGAAGCTTCTTTTTGGAGCCCGCTCAGTATCCAAAGTCTGGCGCACAGATTGCCTTGGGAGCGGTCAGGCCATCCCCTACTCGATAGATCGGTTCGCCACGATAGTTACTTGGCTTCGACCGCAGTCGGGCCGGATACGGCAGCCGCGGCCCGGCGGGCATGAGGTGTCCGCGCTGCGAGTAAAGCAACACACCAAGTGCCGGCAGTAGTAAAAGGACGCCGCAGGATCTTGGTCTCATAAATTCTTACGCGCCTGGGAAAGGTCTTCCGCCGCCTCTGTTGGCTGAAAGAGCCTCGACGGGCGTATGCGTCCCAATTGCCGGCACGGTTCGTCCAACCACCGGCGCAATCTGGCGCACCTGTGCCATCAGTTCATCGAACTGATCGGGATACAGCGACTGCATGCCATCAGACAAAGCTTTGTCCGGCTCATGGTGCACTTCCACAATCAATCCGTCAGCGCCCACGGCAACCGAAGCCCTCGACATTGGAGTCACTTTGTTGCGCTTACCTGTGCCATGGCTGGGATCGACCACAATTGGCAAGTGACTGAGTCGATGTACCGCCGGGACCACGCTTAGGTCAAGCGTGTTGCGGGTGTGGTCGGCAAAAGTGCGCACGCCCCGTTCGCACAAGATCACGCGATAATTGCCTTCGCTCATCACATATTCTGCCGCCATTAGAAATTCTTCCAGTGTCGCGGACATGCCTCGCTTCAGCAGTACCGGCTTCCTGGCTCGCCCGGCGCGCTTCAAAAGCGAGAAGTTCTGCATGTTGCGCGCGCCAATTTGAATTACGTCGGCGTACTCAGCAACCAGTTCCAGCGACTCGTTGTCGATCGCCTCAGTAACAATCTTCATGCCGAATTGTTCCCGCACCTCGGCCATGATCTGCAAGGCTTCTTCACCGAGGCCCTGAAAAGAATACGGCGAAGTGCGTGGTTTATAAGCGCCGCCGCGGAAAAATTGCGCGCCTGCGCGAGAAACCCTCTCGGCGATGGCGAAGGCCTGTTCGCGGCTCTCGACCGCGCATGGCCCGGCCGGGATCGCAAGCCCAGGTCCGCCGATAGTCGCGTCCGTCCCCGGGAAAGCGATAACGGTGTTCTCTTCCTTGATATCGCGGCTGACAAGTTTATAAGGCTTGGTTACGCGAATAACTTCCTGCACACCCGGCATTTCATCCAGAGTGCCGGCTTCAACTTCGCCCTTGTTTCCGGTAATGCAGACCGCCGTCCGACCCGCGCCTGGAACCGGGTGAGGGTTGTAGCCCAAAGCTTCAATCTTCTGGCACACCGCACGAACCTGCTCGTCCGTGGCGTTAGCCTGCATGACCACCAGCATGACACCACCTCAGAAGCACGAGTTTATCGTTATCGCAGCCGTGGCAGCAAATAAGCGGGCTCGGCCGAATTTCGCAACCTTCGTGACTTCTGTGGCTTCCGTCCCACAAATTCGTGCTGAAGCATCACAACCACCAGCGATCTCGGTATACTTTTGCTGACATCCCAGTGAAGTCGACGGACCTGCTGTCTTTGCGAGCCGGGAGTTTTAAATGGTGGCGAGTTCAATTGCGCGAGAACAGGATCTGGTAAAACTATCTCGAAACCGGCGTCCGCGCCGCGGCACCCGGCGAATCGGCATTCACACTTCCAGTGCCGGTGGGGTGCACAATGCCGCCGAGCGAGCCTGGCGGCTTGGCTGCAATACGTTTCAGATATTTTCTTCCAGTCCGCGGCAGTGGGCGCCCTACGAACTGGGCCGGCCGCAGTGCGACGAGATGAAGCGCCTTCGTGAGTATTATGACCTCAAGCCGCTGGTGATCCATACCAACTATCTGGTAAATCTGGCCAGCACCACGCCAGTGTTTCTAAGGAAATCGGTGGAAGCATTTCGCGGAGAGGTCGAGCGCGCGCTGGCCTTATGCGCCGATTATCTTGTGCTGCATCCGGGCTCGTTTCGCGGAGCCGATCGCGAGGCTGGCCTGCTGCAAACGGCGGCCGCCATCGCCACGGCAACCCAAGGTCTTGACTTAGCCAAAGGCCATTTGACCATTCTGATCGAAAATACTGCTGGCGCAGAGTTTTCTCTCGGCGGGTCTTTCGAACAGGTTGCTGAAGTTCTCGATCGCCTCCGCGGTGTAGTTCCGATTGCGGCTTGCATCGACACCTGCCATACCCATGTTGCCGGTTACGATATCGTGAGCGAGACCGGCATGCGCAGGACCCTGGATCATCTCGACGCCACGGTCGGTCTGAAAAACGTCCGCGTATGGCACTGCAATGACGCCAAAGCCGCGCGCGGATCCAAGCTCGACCGTCATCAGCACATTGGGCAGGGGAGTATTGGCCGCGAACCCTTTCGCCGGTTGTTGAACGATCCGCGTTTGGCGCACGCCGCCTTCATCGCTGAAACCCCGATTGACGTTCCGGGAGACGACAGCAGGAATGTGACAGCGCTAAGAAACCTCCTGAAGCAGTCACGAAGACCTACGTAGTGACAGCCGCCCCGGCTGTCCAGCAGGGTGAAGCTTCGCTGTCTCGGCATGCTGGCGCCCGCGGCTCCATGGCTCCTAGCCGTTCTCATACTCACTCGCGCGCTCGTCCGCCCGACGCGCGCTACTAATGTAAAATCTAAACTTCATCGAGCACCAAACTATTCTGTCCATGCCGCACAAAGAAAACACGACCGCGACTCACGCCGGAATGCATCTCCCGTCCGATTCCCGGGATGACGGCCGTTACGACGTACAGAGCGTCGAGCGCAAATGGTCCGAGCGCTGGCAACAGGACGAGTCACTCTACGCGGCCGAACCCAACTCCACCAAGCCGAAGTATTACGTGCTGGAAATGCTGCCCTATCCCTCGGGCGCGCTACACATGGGACATGTGCGTAACTACTCCATTGGCGACGCGCTGGCCAGATACATGTGGATGAAGGGCTACAACGTACTGCATCCCATGGGATGGGACTCCTTTGGACTGCCGGCGGAAAACGCTGCGATTCAGAACAACACTCCCCCGCGGGAGTGGACCCTGCGCAACATCGCCAGCATGAAGTCGCAGATGAAGCGCCTGGGTTTCGCTTACGACTGGGCGCGGGAAGTCACCACCTGTCTTCCCGAATACTACCGGTGGAATCAGTGGTTTTTCCTCAAGCTCTACGAGCGCGGCCTGGCGTTTCGGAAAAAGAGCCGGGTCAATTGGTGCCCGAAGTGCGCTACTGTTCTGGCTAACGAGCAGGTGGTCGACGGCCGCTGTTGGCGCCATGAAGACACCGTAGTCGAACAGCGCGAGCTGGAGCAATGGTTCCTGCGCACCACCCATTATGCGGAGGAATTATTGCGCGGCCTGGACAAACTCGACGGCTGGCCGGAAAAAGTCCGTACCATGCAGCGCAACTGGATCGGGCGCAGTGATGGCACACTCGTCGATTTTAAAGTTGAAGGAGCCGCGGGTTCGGTCATCACTGTCTTCACCACCCGGGTCGACACTATCTTCGGTGCGACGTCGGTGCAGCTGGCGCCGGAGCATCCGCTGGTCGCGCACTTTACCTCTCATAACGACCTGCTGCGTGCCGATGTCAGCCGTTTAATCGCGGAGCAGCGTTCAGCCAAAGAAGTTGGCGACATTGGCGAGATCGAGAAGCACGGCGTCAACACCGGCCGCTACGCCATCAATCCGTATAACGGGGAAAAGCTGCCAATCTGGGTGGCCAATTACATCCTGATGGACTACGGCACCGGCGCAATCATGAGCGTGCCTGCGCACGACGGACGCGATTATGAATTTGCCAAAAAATACAAATTGGAAATACGCCTGGTGATCGTGCCCAACCCCAGCGATCCCGACGAGACCGTTGCCGAGCCCGCGGTCCCTTTTACCACCCTGGACGGGACGCTGGTGAACTCCGGTCTTTTTGGGGGACTGGATTGCAAAACCGCCATCCAAAAGATGTCCGAGTATGCGGAAAAACATGGCTTCGGCAAATCCGCGATCACTTATCGCCTGAAGGATTGGGGCATCTCGCGGCAGCGCTATTGGGGCACGCCGATTCCCATGCTCTATTGCGAGAAAGATGGCATTGTGCCGGTGCCTGAAAAAGATCTGCCTGTGATTTTGCCGGAGAACGTCGAGATCACTTTGACCGGCGGCTCTCCTCTGGGCCGCGTGCCTGAGTTCGTGAATGCAACTTGCCCCAGGTGCGGAGGCCCGGCGCGGCGCGAGACCGATACCATGGACACGTTTGTAGACTCGTCCTGGTATTTCTATCGTTACGCGGATGCCCACAACGACCAGGCGCCTTTCGATTCCAGCGTCATCGACTATTGGTTTCCCATCGATCAGTACATCGGCGGCGTGGAGCACGCTATCCTTCACCTCATCTATTCGCGCTTCTGGACCAAATTCATGCGCGACCTGGGAATGATTAAAAATGACGAGCCTGTAACTCGCTTGTTCACCCAGGGCATGGTGATCAAAAGCGGCGCCAAGATGTCGAAGAGTTTGGGCAACGTGGTCTCACCCGATGAGATGGTGGCGCGTTACGGAGCCGACGCGGCGCGCCTTTACAGCTTATTCGCCGCGCCTCCCGATCGCGACTTGGACTGGCAGGATAGTGGCATTGAAGGCATCCACAGATTCCTGGGCAGGGTGCATCGATTCTTCATACGCAACGCACGGACGGACGACCCAGCATGGCGCAAGCCGGTCCCGGCTGAGTTATCCGTCGAAGCCCGTGCTATTCAGCGCAAGCTTCACCAGACCATAAAACGCGTGAGTGACGACTTCCAGGGCCGCTGGCACTTCAATACCTGCATTGCCGCTATCATGGAACTGCTCAACGCTCTCTATGCTGGTGAAGACCATGCAGTGCGGGCGCCCTCGCTCGCGAATGTATTACCAACACCGCTTCTGGCCGAAGTGCAGCGTGATTTCGTGCTTCTGCTCGCGCCTTTTGCCCCTTATCTCGCGCATGAGTTATGGGACATGCTGGGCGAAACCAGCAATCTGCTGAAAGCTTCCTGGCCGAAATACGATCCTGCGCTGGCCAAAGAAGAAGAGATTGAGATTCCGGTGCAGGTGAACGGCAAACTGCGTGGCCGGGTTGTAGTTCCTGCTGACGCCACAGAATCGTTTGTTCGAGAACGCGCTCTGCAGGACAACAAAGTCAAAGCCCTACTCGATGGTAAACAGATTGTGAAGTGGGTTTTTCTTCCCAGCAAGCTCCTCAACATTGTGGTGCGCTGAAGGAGACGTTTTTCAACGTGTTGGGCGGTTTCAGGTCTTCAAAAAACACGTCCTTTTTCCTTAAACTGCCAAACCCGCGGTTGGAGCCTGGTTGGAAAGGTACTTTCGTAATATCTGCAGGCGCGCTTCTTCCCGGATAACTCCTCCCATTCCAAGTAAAATTTTAGGAGTGTCGGAATTGTGCCGTGCGTCGATCACGGCGCCACGAGCCGCTTTGTCCTTGAGATTGCCTACACCATCCCGGGTCCCGATTCTATACGTGATCCTGAGCGTGCTGGTGCTCATCAGCGTAGTGCCCATGTATTTCTATTCGGCCCAGGTTGAAGCGATTAATAGGGACCGGCTCATCACCAACGAAAGACTGTTGCAGAATACGGTAACGCGTTCCCTGGCTGACGACATCTCGCAGCGTCAGGAATCACTGCGCATGATGCTGGCCAATTTGTCCTCCGCTTTGCAGGTAGCCAGTGGGGGAGACATCACCGGGCAAAACGTGCAGGCGCCCGAACTGCGCGCCCTCTTGGAGAATTTTGTTTCGTCTTCTGATGATGTGGCCTACGCCACTTTACTGAACTCGGAGTCCAAAGGTATTTCCGCCGGCCGGATCGCTCCCGACGCCTTCCTGCAGCAGGACCTGGTCCACGCTTACGCCGCTGCCCGCGAGGGCCGCGCCTATAACGGTCAGGCGCTTGTCGTGGGTAGTGGCAAGGCCGCGCACACCGTCATGCTGGTCAGCACCCCAGTGACCTACAGCGGAAGATTCCTGGGAATGATCGGGTCAGTGGTGGACTTGCAATTCCTGATTCGCCGTTTACAGGAAGTCAACCTCGGTGGCCTCACCCCCTACGTTGTCGATAGCCAGGGGCGCCTGGTTGCCGGGGCTACTGCCGCGTACGCCACCGGTCAGGACATGACAAACCTGGAAATCGTCCGGAATTTTGTCGAACAGGGTGGAAAGGCGCAACTGGTCGCCGCTACCCGGGAATTCAACGTCAACCAGGGTAAGACAAGCATGAAGATGCTGGGCACGTACAGTCCGGTCAGCAATCTGGATTGGGCCGTGATCGTGCAGAAGCCTCGCAACCAGGCCTACCGCGGCGTCTACGAGATGCAGCGCACGGCGCGCCTCCTGGCGTTGCTCGCGGTCTTACTAAGCGTCGGTATCAGCATTCTTGCCGCCCGTCGCATTACCAATCCGCTGGAAGTGTTGACCCAGTCCAGCCGTGCCATCGCCCGCGGCGATTTCTCGCAACGGGTGCATCTGAAAAGTTCCACTGAGATCGGAGAGCTGGCTGCAACCTTCAATACCATGTCGGAGGAGCTCGAGCAGTTCGTGCTCGACCTCAAGCGCGCCGCCAAAGAGAATCGGGAGCTGTTCATGGGCTCGATCCAGATGCTGGCCGGCGCGGTTGACGAAAAAGATCCCTATACCCGCGGTCACTCCGACCGGGTTACCCGCTACTCAGTGATGATCGCGCGCGAGATGGGACAGCCCGATGACTTCCTGGAAAAAGTACGCATATCAGCCCAACTCCACGACGTCGGCAAGATCGGTATCGAGGATCGCATTCTCAAGAAACCGGGCGCGCTTACCCCGGATGAATTCGATGTGATGAAAACTCACACGACCAAGGGCGCCAACATCCTTCGCCCTGTGGCTGAGTTGAAAGAGATGATTCCGGGAATTGAATTGCACCACGAATCGCTTGACGGACGCGGCTACCCTCATGGATTAAAGGGTGAAGACATACCATTGCTTCCCCGCATCATCGGCGTCGCCGACACCTTCGACGCCCTGACCACCAATCGTCCTTATCAGCAGGCGCATGAGGTGCACGAAGCGCTCCGCATCATTCATTCACTTTCCGGCAAGCGTCTGGATCCGGTTGCGGTTTTTGCCCTCGACGCTATTTACCAGCGCGGCGAAATTCGCATCCATCGTCCGTCACTGCCCGATCCCGGTATCGCAAGTCCCGTTACGCCCTCCCTCGCTGAGACCAAGTCAATCCGTCCCGAGGCCCGCGTTGATGCCGCCGCGGTCATCGTCGAAACTTCCAGGTTTTGAGTTCTACCTAAGTGCTGTCCTTCCAGATATCCCACCGCGCGGCGAACTCTTCGCTGCCCGTTATAATTGAGTTGTGACTTCTTCTGTCCCCAAGGTTCTATGATTCAAACCCTTTTCGGCAGCCTGGACGAAAAACAAAAGCCCAGCTTCCTCGAGCGCATGAAAGAGGCGGTCACGCGCACTCGCGAGAATCTCAGCGAGCGCATCGAAGAAGCTGTTTCTTTCAGCAAGGAGATCGACCGCTCGACTCTGGACGACCTGGAAGCCACTCTCCTTGGCGCCGACCTGGGCACA
>CATPBY010000399.1 GCA_955652845.1 uncultured Terriglobales bacterium
GACGCCCTGCTGACCGACGACTACTATCAGAGCGATCTGGCCTGGCTCGACCTGAAGGATCCAAAGTTCGACATCATCTTTGCGCCATACGAAATCTATGATGACACGCTCATGGGTCTGAAAGCTTCGTACGGCGCCGCGGTCCTGGCTCGCAATAAGGAAGAAAGTCAGAAGCTGGCGATGTTCCAGAAGTACGTTCCCGATGTCCAGGACGCGCTCCCCTTGGCCGCCGAGGATCGTCCTTCAAAGCATGGTCTGCAGACGCCCATGGAAGTGATGGACGCGCCGTACCGCGCTGGCGATCTCCGCCATGGCTACCAGGCGGTGGCTGATAATTTGCCCAATGATCCGCGAGTGCACGAACTGAAAGGCAGTAAGAAAATTTTCTTCAAGAATTTCATGGACGCCCGCGTCAATTACGTCATTTTGCCGCTGGCCAAGTTCATGATGCGTCCGGAGCAGGCAGCCAGGGCCTCCGCCGAAGGTTACATGCTGAGCACGATCATGCACGAGATGGCACACGGACTGGGTCCGGCGTTCGCGCGTACGGCGTCCGGCAAGATGAATATTCGCGAGGCGATTGGGCCGATCTACAGCGGCCTCGAAGAAGCAAAAGCTGATGTAGTGGGCATGTTCGGGCTGCAGTGGCTGATGGAGCGGGGGGTCTTGCCTAAAGAAAAGACGGAAGAGTACTACGCATCTTACGTGGCGGGAATTTTCCGTACTGTCCGGTTTGGCATTGCGGAAGCGCACGGTAAAGCTGAGATGATGGAATTTAATTATCTCAGCGAACGAGGCGCGATCAGGCGCGAAGCTTCAGGACGGTATGCCATCGATTATGCGGTTATGGCCGCGGCGCTTAACGATCTTGCCAAGGAACTTCTGGAAATCGAGGCCACCGGCGACCGCCAGCGGGCCGAAGGCTGGTTCAAGAAGTATGACGTGATGCCGGCTGAGCTGCAGGCTGCGTTGAAGTCCGCCACCAGCGTACCGGTGGACATCAACCCTGTCTTCTCTTTTAAGGAAAGCGTGAAGTGACCGATGCAAGCTTGGCCAAGCCTGTCCGTCCGGTGAGCTTCGCTCCTCAGCAGCGACGAGCACATCTGGGCCTGCGCAAACGATTTATGCTACAAATTCCACTTTTGCTGCCAGCGGAATGATCCCCGCCTTGTGTCCCATGTCCAGTAAACGGCGCACTGCCTCCCGTCCATCCGGTCCGTAATCGAGAGTGCGCTCGTTGACATACATTCCGACAAATTTGTCGGCAAGCTGCGGGTCCAGATCGCGGGCAAACTGCATGGCATAAGCCAAGGCCTCCTCGCGATGATCGAGGGCATACTGAATGCTCTCGCGTATTGCATTCGATACGCTCAACATGATTTCGAGTCCCAAAGTGCGGCGGATGGCATTTCCGCCCAATGGCAGCGGCAACCCGGTCATCTTCATCCACCATTTGCCGAGGTCGACAATCCGCTGTAGTCCGGCTTTCCCGTAAGTCAACTGGCCCTCGTGAATGATCAGACCAGCCTCATACTTGCCTTCCAGCACCTGGGGAATGATCTGATCGAAGGCAACCACTTCTGTCTCGATTCCGGGGGCAAAAAGCCGCAGCGCCAGATATGCAGTGGTCAGCGTCCCCGGAATTGCTATGCGTGTGCGCTTAATGTCGCTTTGCGAAAAAGCTCGGGTGGCAACGATCATGGGGCCGTAACCGTCTCCGACGCTTCCGCCGCTCGAGAGCAACACGTAATTCTGTTGAACGTAGGGGTACGCATGAAACGAAATGGCAGTCACATCGTACAACCCCTCCAATTCCATGGCTTTCCGGTTCAAAGTCTCAATGTCGCAGAGGGTATGAGTAAAGCGCAGCCCCGGAACGCGAACCTTGTTTGTGGCCAGTCCGTAGAACATGAAGGCATCGTCAGAATCAGGGCTGTGGGCAATGGTAATTTCACGTGCCGGAACGGATGCACTGGTTGGAGCGGAATCGCTGGCGCGGGTGATCGAACTCATGGCTGAGTCCGCAAGACGCGTTGCCAACTGGTGGCGATGGCGGCTGCCATCATTACTTTGATGACTTCCGCAAAGACAAAAAAGTATAGGCCGAATCTAACCGCCTGAGCAAAAGAGTGGGTCGAAATCACCAGCCACGAGAGGCCGCCGGAGAACAATACGAGTTCAGCGCACAGTCCCGCCATTGCAGCACGAATGAAACTCGCTTTACCTCGTTCCATGATCCAGCCCGCCAGAAAAGCGACCAGGGGATACGCCAGCAGAAATCCTCCGGTGGGGCCGAGCAATTGCGCCAGCCCGCCTGGTCCAGTCGGACTGAAAACCGGAATCCCGGCAAGCCCTTCCGCCAAATAGAGCAATAACGCGAAAAATCCACGCCGGCTGCCCAGGGTCATCCCGACCAGCAGCACGGCGAAGTTTTGGATGGTCAGAGGCACTGGTGTGAAGTGCAGCGGCAAAAAAACACGGGCACACAACGCTACGAAAGCGCTGGCGCCGACTACGAGCGTGGCTTGCAGTACCCAGTAAAGAGCCCGATCACCGGTGCTGACTGGCTGAGTGGCGGCATTTGCCATGTTTGCGGGTTCTCCCATTTAATGTTTCGCCTGCGTGTCTGCGGGTTCAATTCCTTTCATGTGGCGGCGCACACGAAGATAGAGAGCCATGCCAACCCACAGCAAAACTGCCGTGCTGAAGGCAAAAATCAGGAACCACCAGAGCATCCGCACGATGGCTTAGGATACCAAAACGAAGTTTCGACTGCGGATGGAATTTTGCAGGGTTAATTGCCAGCCATCGTACGTTCAACTTCATCTGCAGTATGGGGAAGTGATGCCGTGAGGTTCACCAGCTTACCTCCTGCGTCTACATAAAACATGTCTTCGATTCGCACCCCCAAACTCTCCTCAGGAATGTAAATACCAGGTTCGATGGTGAACACCATTCCTGGGCCAACCGGAACCTGGTAGTCGCCATCATCGTGGACATTCAGGCCGACATAGTGACTTAGTCCGTGGATGAAGTATTTGCCCAGAGACCCGCCATAGAGATCCTTACCGTGAGAATTAATGTAATCGTAAGCAACCTGATAGAGAGAGTTCGGCCCTTCGCGACGAAGAGTGGACTTCCCAGATTGGAATGCCGCAATCGCAGCCTCCTGCGCACCCAGCACGATGGCATATATCTCGCGCTGCCGCGGTGTGAATTTTCCCGACGCTGGCAGCGTACGGGTGATATCGGAGGCATACAGTGAATATTCGCCGGCCGCATCAATTACGACAAGATCTCCCGCCGCGATGGATTGCGAATCATCGGAATAGTGCAACACGGTGGAGTTGAAGCCTGCGCCGACAATTGGCGCATACGCCGGCCGTTCACAACCGCGCTTGCCCCACTCATATTGCATCAAGGCCGAAATCTCGCGCTCGTTGGCCCCAGGCTTCACGGCGTGCATGGCTGCGAGGTGGGCAGCGATCGAGGCATCCGTCGCCTTGCGAATGCGCTCCAGCTCGCCAGCATCCTTAAAGGTGCGCAGCAGGGTTAGCGGCGGCCGCACATCCTGAAATGCAACCGATACCGGAAAGGCATTGGCGCGCTTTAACCATGCCAAAGGTTCTGTGGAAAGGGACGGTTGCTCGCCCGCAGGAATATCGGTATAGACAGCCTTGGTCTGCAGATTTAAGAGCCGAACGAGGTCAGAACGCAAGTTATCAATTGATTCAACGTGATCAAATCCGGTAATTCTGCTCGCGTCTGGATTTTCCGGCCCAAGTTTTGGGCCAGTCCATTGCTCCTGCGATGGATTACGGGCGGGCAGAAAAAGGATCTCGGTGTAAGGTCTCCCCGAAGAAGTGTTATCCGTTTGGACAGCCGGCGCAATCAGCACAGCGGCCCCAGGCTCCGCCCAGCCGGTCAAATAAAAAAAATTGTTATCTGGGCGATAGCCGTAAATATCATTCGGGCCCTCCACTTCATCGAGCGCAAATAAAAGTACGACGCCCCCGGTAATTTTGCCAGCGAGAGCCTGCCGGCGGGCCCGGTAATCCGCGTTAGGTTGGCGGTCAAGAGCCGAAGCAGACTGAACCACTAGGAGCGCTACCAGCAGCAATCTCTTCATGAGGTTTCTGTTAAACACCAACTGGAAATGGCTTGCTGTGGCTCTCCGTGCCCAGTGACAATCCGGACAGCCGCCCCTGAAGCAGTGACATGAGGCCGGTGTACCAGTATCCGATTACAAACAGAACGAGAAAAGGCACAGTGATGTAATTTTCATTGTCCACGGCGTAGTACACGGTCAGGGCAAAATAACTGCCGATCAGAAGCTCCACCCAGGGCACCCAACCCAGACGGCGGCGATACGTGCTGGCGCGGACCCGATCCATTTTTGACTCCAGACGGTACTTCGGGGTGCGCGTAAACTCCGTTTGCTTTCCGATTAATGCCTCAAGCACCGCTCGCGTGTTGGTGATAGTCAGACCAATGCCCAGCGCCATCAGGAATGGAAGATACAAGAGAGCTCGCGGCCAGGTTTTGGGAAACAGTTCACGCTGCGACACCAGATAGAAACTGGAAATTGAAAAGGTAGAAGCCAGAAATAATGGAAGATCTATGTACAGCATCTGAAACCATCCCTGATAAAAACGGATGACCATAGCCGGCAGCAGAAGTACCGACAGAATCACCATCAGGGGATAGCTGAGATTTGCCGTAAGGTGATACCAGGCTTCCAGCTTTACCCGAAATGGCTCGTTGCTCCTGAGCACCTGGGGCAGAATTTTCTTGCTGGTCTGGATCAGGCCTTTGGCCCAGCGCGCCTGCTGAGTCTTGAATGCCGTCATCTCCACCGGCAGCTCTGCCGGACACTCCACATCCTGCAGATAAATGAATTTCCAGCCTTTGAGCTGCGCCCGGTATGAGAGATCCGTGTCTTCTGTAAGCGTATCGTGCTGCCAGCCGCCGGCTTCCTCGATCGCGATGCGGCGCCACACCCCCGCAGTCCCATTGAAGTTGAAAAACACATTACTGCGGGCGCGCCCGGAATGCTCGAGGACAAAATGTCCATCCAGCAAGATGGCTTCGACCTCGGTGAGAAATGAATAGTGGCGATTGATGTGGCTCCAGCGTGTCTGCACCATGCCGACTCTGGGATCAGTGAACTGGTGGATTGTCCGCAGCAGAAAATCCTCCGGAGGGACAAAGTCCGCGTCAAAGATGGTAATAAATTCGCCTTTGGCAGTCTTCATTCCTTCCGCCAGAGCTCCGGCTTTGAAGCCTTGGCGGTTTGTTCGATGGTGATAAGAAATGGAACATCCCCGAGCCGCATATTGCTCGACCAGGGCGCCAGCCACCGCCGCGGTTTCGTCAGTTGAGTCGTCGAGGACCTGAATGTCCAGTTTCTCCTGCGGATAATCCAGCCGGCAAATCGCCTCCAGCAACCGCTCTACCACAAACTGTTCGTTGAAAATAGGCAGCTGAACTGTAACTCGCGGCAGATCGGAAAACCGGCCCGGCGGCTCCTTGGTATGGTTCTTTTTGTTCTTGTAATAAAGATAGACGAGGACATAACGATGCATCCCGTACGACGCTAACCAGATCAGTACGATGAAATAAGGAATCAGCAACGCCATGTCGAACGCGTTCGCGTGATACAAGCCCTTGAATGTGGTATCAAGAAAATGCTGGCGAATATAAGGTCCGATGCCGCGGGAGCCGACGAATGCAGCCAATTGCGAAATTGAGATAGGCATGGCGCTTAGGGGACCCTCCCAGTAACTGTGAGAGCACCGGACTGAACCCTTTATTGTAACCGAAGGGACCTGATGCA
>CATPBY010000400.1 GCA_955652845.1 uncultured Terriglobales bacterium
ATCCACGGTCCCCGGGTAAGGGCTTAGGGTCACGAATTGAGCAAATGTGAGATCAGCGCTTATCGCGGCAGCGGCCGTGGCGTCGAAGGTTTCCGGGCGATCGCTGGGCAAACCAAAAATGAACGAGCCGAGCACATGCACACCATGGCGGCGGAAAGTCCTTAGACGCTCGATCAGGTCCTCCCCGGCCAGGTTGAAATCCTTGTAGACATCTTTCAAGCCAGCCGGAGTCACGGATTCCACTCCCACTAGGGCGCCTTTGATGCGTGCCGCTCTCATGGCGTCGAGAAAAACGGGATCTTCGGCTGCCTCCATCGTGATCTGAGTAAAGAAAATCGTGTCATCCGGGAGTTGCGCCAGTCGAGACATCAGTTCGAAGCGTTCCGCGCGAATGGCCGTCAGCTCGTTCAGCCGGGCTGTGTTTTTTTGCTGGGAGGCCAGGTTCAAATCGGTCAGCGTGACGGGATAGAAGTTGTCATCTGCCAGCGCAATAAAACGGAAACCGAGACGGCGTAACTGAACAATTTCTTTGATGACAGCATCTGAAGTACGCTGGCGAGGTCTTTGTCCATCGGTCCGCCAAACCGAACAGAACGAGCAGTGCTTAGGGCAGCCCCGAATCGTCTGGACGGAGGCCCACATGTAGCGATTCCGCGGGACCAGATCCCAACGAGCAGGGGCGAAGTCACCGGCTTCGATCTGACCTCCGGCATAGACCGTTTGCGGCATGCCATTCTGGCAATCCGCCAGCGCTTTTGCCCAGACAATATCGCCATCGCCTTTTACCACCGAGTGTGCGCCTCCAAGTTCAAGCGCTTCCTCGGGATAAAGCGTGGCGTGGATTCCGCCGAAAATCACATAAGCACCCCGCTTTCGTGCCATCTTTCCAATTTCATAGCCACGCAAAGCGTTTGCCGTATGAATACCGATCCCGATGGCGTCCCCCTGCTGAATTCGGTCAGGATCCATCTGGAATAGCGTCTCATCTACGAGCATGGGATCGCCGAAGCTTCTCGGCGTGGCGGCAGCGATCACGTACTGCCAGCGAGGAGTGATCACCGCGGTTCCGAACGACACGCTGCTTGGATTGACCAAGTGGACATTCACGCAATGCGCTCCTCATACCTCGTATTGCCTCCGAACAGTTCACGAGTCACGTAGTCGCTGGAAAGCGGGACACAATTCGGCCTCATTCGTGCGCTCTGAAACGCGCGCGGGCACTCGAAGCAGGGCCAATCAACCGGGACTATAATAGAGGATGTTGACGCGTCAACGTCGCACAGTATTGCTCCGCAGAAAGCGTAGGGAAAACCAATTCTGTTTGCCCTGATTCTACGGCTCCGACAAAGAACGTCACAAGATGGCAGTAAGGAGTGAGAACGTGGTTATGGCAACCTCGCGCAAGATTACCTTGCCCTAAACCGCGTTACCACTCGGCATGGTTCTTGCTGGTCGCAGCCCGTAGCTTATAGTAAGCAGTAGCTGTTGTAGCCAGGTGAGTAAACTAGTGATTGGGGTGTGGTGTGATGGCGATGTTACGCCAAAAACTCCGGCTTCGAATCTCCACCCGCGTGTTCTTCTGGAGTGAAGTGTCTCGTTTACTATCGCGTCGGCGTAGCTCGTATACGCGAGGATTCGGCATGTTCAGTCGGGCACGGGCGTATACTCGGGTTTCTTGGTCACGAACACCCATCGTTGCGACTAGACGGCAACCCTGCGCCTTCACGATAAGCTCGTTCCGGAGAATCCGGCAAGGAAGGGCCTTTATGTCTCTACACTTAAAGAAACTCAGGCGCTCAACCCAACGTCCTACAATGAGGCGAATAATCTGATTCCCCATGACATCCATTCCCCGGACGACCTGGACGACGTGCTTGCCACCATTGGCAGGCAGGGCATTGACGTGCTTGACGGCCAGAGGAAGCTACTTTCCTCGGCCCTGAAAAGAAAGTTTGGGGAGGAAGGGGAGCCCGGCGAGCATATCGGGCTCGATCTAGCCCCAGGCGCTGTTGAACAGACCGACGATCCGGTCAGCATCTACCTGCGCGAGATGGGCTTAGTCCCTCTGCTCACTCGCGAAGGCGAAGTGGACATTGCGAAGCGTATCGAGCGCGGACAGATGCGAGTGCTGAAGTCGCTTTCACGCTCGCCTATTGTGATCCGTCAGGTTCTGACCATTGGCGAGGACTTGAAGCGGGGCGCACGCTCGATCAAGGAAATTGTCGCTTTCGATGAGGAGGAAATCACTGAAAAGGTCCTACTGAACGGCGTCAAGGACACTATGTGCCGCATCGACGAGCTGCACAAGCATTACAAGAGAGCTAATCAGCTTGCCGGACGGCTATCGGTCATCCCAGTGGAAACGAAAGCACGCCAATACAGTCGCTGCCGACGCGTCCTGGGCCGCGAGATCGTTCGGATTTCGCTCATCATCCGTCACTTGGGTTTCACCAACTTAGAGCGCAACCGTATGATCGATCGGGTAAATAAAACCATGGATGCCATGCGCTCGCTCGACCGCCGGGTCACCAACCTGGAAAGAAAGATTGAGAGCACGCGAAGCGAAGAACTCAAGAAAGATTACCGCAAGACGCAGCGGCGGCATCGCGCCGACCTGGAAAGGTTGGAGTGCGATGCCGGAGTGAGCTTTAAGCAGCTGCAGCGCACCCAGCGCGAAATGATCCAGGCGGAGATGGACGGAGGGCAGGCCAAGCATGAGCTCATCGAAGCCAATCTGCGCCTCGTGGTTTCCATCGCCAAAAAGTATGCCAATCGCGGGCTCCAGTTCCTGGACCTGATTCAGGAGGGCAACGTCGGCCTCATGAAAGCGGTGGATAAGTTTGAGTACCGCCGCGGCTACAAATTTTCCACCTATGCCACATGGTGGATTCGCCAGGCGGTCAGCCGCGCCATTGCCGACCAGGCGCGCACTATCCGCCTCCCGGTGCACATGGTCGATATCGTCCACAAGCTGATTCGCACCTCGCGGCGACTGGTCCAGGAGTCGGGCCGCGAACCCAGTTCCGCAGAGATTGCCCAGTGCATGGACATTCCCGAGGCCAAGGTTCGCAGGGTGCTCAAGATCATGCAGGCACCCATCTCGCTGGAGACGCCAATTGGTGAGGAGGGGGATTCCCACCTCAGCGACTTGATCGAAGATCGCACAGTGGTCTCGCCCGGCGAGGCCGTCATCAACGTAGACCTGAAGGAACGGACCGCGCACGTGCTGCGCACCCTAACCCCGCGCGAAGAGAAGATCGTGAAGATGCGCTTTGGTCTGGAGGATGGCACGGAACATACGCTGGAGGAGGTCGGTCGTTCGTTCGCCGTCACCCGCGAGCGCATTCGCCAGATCGAAGCCAAGGCCCTGCGTAAACTGCGCCACCCTTCGCGCTCCCGCAAGCTCAGGTCATTTCTCGACGACGTGAATGAATGACGCACACTGGGGAAAAGTCAACGAACGCCGGGAAGCCTCCGAATTCTCCTGCCTCGGTCGTTGCTCAATATCATGTGATTGTAAATCGAGCTGAAAAATGCCAAATTGGGCAGTCAAATCAATGGTCTGGAATTGCCTCGCAAGAGCGGTTTTTTGGCACGGTACAGAGACAGCCCTCGATGCCTAGATACGGTCGTATCAGGCCGATTGCATCAAGATTCAGCTAAGCGCACGGAATCCCAACCGTTTGAGAGACCCCACGTAGCCCTTTCAGGCCGGGAGGTAATGTTATCGCTGACCTGAGCCTTAGTCAGAAGAGAGGGAACACCATGTAGACAAGGTGGCGACTGATGGGCCAGATCGCTGAATTCGTTGCCGTGCTGGCATGTGGATTGTTCACAGGTGCTGCCGTCTACGTCAGCCTCGTCGAACATCCGGCCAGAACTGAATGCGGAGGAGAAATAGCTACGGTTGAATTTGCCCCGAGCTATCACCGGGGAACCATTTTGCAGGTGACGTTGGCGGCTGTGTGCCTCCTGTCTTCTAGTGCAGCATGGCTTGCCGGGGCAACATTATGGTGGGTCGTTGCCGGAGTCTTGCAAGTTTCGGTCATCCCCTTCACATTGATTGTCATTCTGCCGACCAATAAGCAGTTGTTGAGCCCGACGCTGGACAAGCGGTCAGCGCAAACAGGTCAGCTACTCGCCCGCTGGGGCGTGTTGCATGCCGTGAGAAGCGCCCTCAGTGCTCTCGCATTATTCTATTGCTGTATCTTCTCATTTTCGCTGAGTCTTAATGGTGCAATGCTGAGCGATGCTCCGCCCCGCAAGGCGAACCGTTCCGGTTTCCTCGAGAGCGACCGGATCAGAACCCTCGACCTGCCGCAAGACCGGCGATTGCATGGCAATTGCAAAATCTATCGAGTACGGAATGACGGCCGGGACAACTGCCAATGCCCGCAACGCCTGCAAGGAGTTTCTGGCAGCCGCATCGGAGTTTTACAGAGTCCCGAATGTCGGTATCCGCG
>CATPBY010000401.1 GCA_955652845.1 uncultured Terriglobales bacterium
CTGTCAGCACTTGACGGGCGATTTCCTTCAGTGTCTCGAAAACTCCGGGACCCTGGAAGGCGACGGCTTCGATGACTGGCTCATTCTTCCGGCGCAGTTGCTTGGCAAGGCTGTCAGCCGGCAGAACATTTGGCAGGTCGCGCTTATTGAGTTGCAGGACGTAAGGAATCTTGTGGAAGTCGTAGCCGTGTTCCTTGAGGTTGTCCATCAGGTTGTCGAGCGCCTCGACATTGGCGTCCATGCGCTCTTCCTGCGAATCGGCGACGAAGACGATGCCGTCTACGCCGCGCAGAATCAACTTGCGGCTGGCATCGTAAAACACCTGGCCGGGAACGGTGTAAAGGTGGATGCGGGTTTTAAAACCGCGCACTGAGCCCAGATCCAGGGGCAAGAAGTCGAAGAACAGAGTGCGCTCCGTCTCCGTGGCCAGCGAAATCATCTTTCCCTTCTGCTGTTCGGCAGTTTTCTGATAGATGAACTGCAGGTTTGTCGTCTTGCCGCCTAATCCGGCGCCATAGTAGACGATCTTGCAATTGATCTCACGGGCTGCAAAGTTGATGAAACTCAAGACTTTCCTCAAAACAGCGGACGGTCGCCGGCTGGCCGGCGCCTCCGCATTCAGATTTTGCTTGGTGCTGCTGGTTTTATACCACAGGGTTCGGCTGTCCCGGCAGGTTACTCTGGTTACGGCTGCCTCGCAGTCCCTGTAACACAGCCCCTTTAACCATTGAGCACGGGTGAGACTTAGTGCCTTGGGGGCGCCGCCGCAGGATAATAGCCGTCCTTGGCGTACACCTTCAAATCAGGCCGCGCGACCTTGACTTCAATCGTGCGGTAAGTGCTGCTGGGCACGGCGCGCGTGGCGTAGCCGACGGTGTAAAGGTTTCTCGCATCGCCCACCGCCTGGGCATAGGCACTCTCAATGGCATCCCGGGAGAACTCGGTGAAGATCTCTCCCCCGGTGGCGTTGGCGTACTTAGGCAGGATGTCGCTATAGCCCTGGAGCGGTATGTGCAGCTTGGAGATCTTGTTGTAGCCCGGAATCGCCGCTGATTCCACTCCGACCCCATACACCAGGATCCCATTCGAAAGCAAGACTCGCAGCACATCGCGGTAGCTCGCGTCGCTGCGATATTCACGGCCATCGCTGATGATAAAAATGATCTTCCGCCGGCTACGTTCACGCCGGCTCAAATCCATGGCCGCGGCCAGGACAGCGTCGTTCAACACGTGGGACTCCTTGGCGGGAGTGACCACGGTCGGCATGCCGGGGTCCAAAGGACGCCCGTTCACGACCGGCCCTTGCGGACCCAGCGGGCCATTCAGAACAGGCGGGCCATTATTGCGGCCCCGCGCCATCTTTAATTCGTTCAGCACGTCGGTCAATTTCTTACCCGCCGCTGTGAAGTCTGTTACGCGGGCGACATTGCTGCTGTAGGTGTAAATCGACACTTCATCAAAGGCGCTGAACGCCGCCTGCAGCGCGGGAAATGTCTGGTTGACCTTCTGCACCGCAACGTCCGGCATTCCCAAATCCAGAATGACGGCAGCCGACAAAGCAAATGGATCGCTGGTAAAAAAATTCAGTTTCTGCTTCTGGCCGTCCTCATAGACTGAGAAGTCTTTGGAGAACAAACCACTCACCAGATGACCTCCCTGGTCAGTCACTCTTACTGGGACCAACACATCGTTGACCGGAACTACAAACTTGTAGAGTCCTTCATTGGGGTCCGCCGCTGCCGTCGTAGCGTCGGACGTGGCAGTCTTCACGTTGAATGGCGGTGGCGAGGGCGTGCTATCCGGCTTGGGAGCAGGCGTGGCTGGCGAAGCCGCAGTCTCGGGCGGTGCCTGGTTTGGGGGCGGTGCGGGCTGCTCAGTTGCCAGTGGAGTGTTTGGAAATTGCGGCACGGGCCGCGAGGCGGAAGGGGCGTCAGGAATTTCCTGTTGTGCCGCATCTTTCGTCGGTGGATCTTGCTTGGGCGGATCCTGAGTTTGTGCCCTGCCGAAGACTGGGATCAGCCATGCAAGCAGGCAGAAGGCCGCTGCCTCCAGCCAGGCTCTGCGCCGTCGATTCCTAAACCCTGCCCGCACTGTCCCTTCGCAACTGCTCTAATTTCGGATGCTATGCCTTCCGATTTGGTGCATCTAATACTAGAGAGATAGACTAACAAAAAGCGCGAAAGAATACTCTTGATGCCCAAAACCCCCGTCTTTCAGGCTTTTAGCATTTTTCTGCTTTCGGTCTGCCTGTCCGGTTTCGCTTCCCAAGCGCAACAGCTTCCTCAACTCGCCGCTCCCGATCAGCCGCCGGCGCAGGACCAAACCCCTGATGACTCGGTCAGCACGTTGAAGATCAATGTCAACGTTGTGCAGCTGTTTTTCAATGTCAAGGACAGGAAGGGATCGTTGATTCCCAGTCTGCCAAAAGACGAGTTCGAAATCCTGGAAGACGCCAAGCTTCAGACCATTAAATATTTCACGGCGGAATCTAACTTGCCGCTCACTCTGGGGATTCTCATTGACTCAAGCGGCAGCCAGCAGCGCGTGCTCGACATGGAAAAGGAAATCGGCGGCGCTTTTCTTTCTCAGATCCTCCGCGATAAAGACCTGGCTTTTGTACTCGGCTTTGACGTCAATGTGGACTTGCTGCAGGACTTTACGAACTCGCCCCGACTTCTGAAAACCGCGCTCAACAGTGCGAAGATCAACACTGGCGGTGGTTTCGGCGGGGGGGCCGGCATTCCCGGGCAGGGTGGCGGCCCTGTGCCCACCAGCAATCCGCGCGGGACTCTCCTGTATGACGCGGTCTACCTGGCCTCGCATGACGAACTGGCGCAACAGGTGGGACGGAAGGCCATGATCCTATTGACTGACGGGCAAGACCAGGGAAGTCAGCTTGGGATCAAAGACGCGATCGAAGCGGCGCAAAAGGCCGACAGTATCGTGTACGTATTATTGTGTGCGGACCGCGGTTTCTATGGTGGCTTCGGATACTCCGGCGAGGGTGAAATGAAAAAACTCACCCAGGAAACCGGAGGCCGTGTTATTGATGTGGGAAATAAGCCGGAAAAACTGAAACAAGCCTTCGATCAGATCGCCCTCGAGCTGCGCAGCCAGTACAACATAGGCTACACGCCCACCAATACTGCCCGCGACGGCAGCTTCCGTAAAGTTGAGATACGAACCAAGACCAAGGATTACAAAATCCAGGCTCGCAGTGGATACTATGCTGCGAAACGCGATTAGAGTCGAGCCTGCACGTCCGAAAAATGGACTGGGTGGCGACTTTAGTTGTCGTCGGGATCGCACCTCGCTTCCGATCGGATTTTTTCGCCAAGCAGTGTCGCCACAGAGTTGAGGTCTTTGGCCAGAGAAAGCCGCCAGCGTCCTACCGAATGCTGCGCTAACTCTTCCATGGTTTGTTCAAAGGCCTGCATCGCCTCCGCAACCTGGGCCTTTAGCGATTCGGTGATTGAACCTTCAATTTCCTTCTGGATGTTGTTTAATCGGCGGCAAGCCTGGTCGAGCTGATTCTCGAGGTCCTTTGCCCCGTCTGTTTTGAGTTTCCGGAGTACGGCGCCCGCGGTGCTGTCCAGTTCAATGCGGGTCGCGGAAACGATCTCGCCAGCGATCTTTTCCAGGTGCGCATCCAGCTGTGACTCAAAACGTCTCACCGAGTCGTCCAGCTTTCCGGCGCGACTTCCCAGGTCTGCGACCTGCGCCTCAATCTGCACTGATTTCGCCTCAGCCGCCGCGTGGACTTGTTCCATTTCACGGCGATAGGCATCGTGTTCCTCCCCCAAGCGCTGTTGCAGCACTTTCAAGTGCTCCTCGGCGCGCCGGTCGAGGCGGCTTCCTGCATCCAGAGCCTGCTGTTGAAATTTCTCTACCCCGGCGCGGAGCTGATTGCGCACGGTGTCGGCCATGTCCAGGGAAATAGCCTGCGATCGCTGCTCGACCGCCTGCAGGTCCTGCGAGACCCGCTGAAGGAACTCCTCCCGAGCTATGGTTATTTTTTCTTCGATCGCCGCTTTGGCGGCTCCGAACACCTCGGCTCCCTGTTCGCGCGTTTGTTGCAGGGATTGTGCGCTCAGGTCCTGCCGCAGGCGAGTCCAAAGCTGCTCTTCCAATTCTGGTGGAATCTGCGATAGCGATACTTCAAATCGGCTGCGCTTTGTTTCTCCGCGCGCCAGCTTCTCCCTTATTGCGGAAACTTCCGCGTTGAATGGCTGGATAAGTTCGGTGAGAATGGATTTCAGATGCTCGTCCGAAAGCTGTTTCTCAATTTTGTCGAACACTGCTTTTAAGGTCGGCGGATCAGGATTCAGCGGCTGATGGATGGCCCCGGAGCTCACCGTCGACGCCTTTCGAACTGCCCGCTGTGCGCTGGAAGCGGGCATCTCCAGCAATCCTTTCCATTCTTCCGGACAAGGTTTTAGTCCCCAGAAATTTTCTGGCCGATCCAGCTTTACTCCCAGCATCCAGCCCGGCTGATCAGACTCCATTGGTTGGCAGGCTACGACCTTGGCTGCGGTTTCGCGGCCTTCCCTGGTTTGAAATCGCACCGGAACCCCTGCCTCCAGCCTCACCGGCGAACGCATGGCGCAACCATGGGCGTTAACCACCAGAGTTTCGCAGATTTCTGAAAACTTTGTATCCGGCTCCAGGCTGGTCACTCTTATCGGGACCGTGACTGGCACTCTTGAACTTCGCCGTGCTGTCTCAGCTGCATTTGCTCGCTGCATAGGTTTCCCCTTCTGTAGCCAGAGCGCGTCCCGGGTGTGTCTATGAACGAGCTCAGCCTTCAGTAAGGTAACGCCAAGTCCGCCTTATAGCTCTCACTCAGGAGTGTCTTTACATCGTGTTCAACCGGGCACTGCCCCTTCGTAATTGGACGCGCGACACATTTCTGGTAAGCAGAAGTTTCGTCGAAGTGACAATCAGCTCATTAATCAACGTGCCTTATCGCTTTGCTCGAGCGCATGCAATAGGACAGTAATGAGACCAGACACTGACCATCAGCCTGTGCGGAATGAACTAAGGGGTGAACTTCTCCGAGAGATTTTGGGATACCTTGAGCCTGCCTGCCTTTAGGGCCAGGGATCATAACCAACATGACCACACCATTCTTGAAGCGGCTTTTGCAGAAATGTTGTCCGCATCGGTTTTCCTGGCCGCATGCCGGACCCTACGGCCAGGATTACCAGATATGCCTCATCTGCGGCGTGGCCTACGAATATGACTGTACAACCATGAGCCAGACCGGCCGATTGGCGGCCACTTTGGAGGCGCGAGAGCAATACTTGCCCAGAAAACAGGCTGCAAATAAGTAACAGCGAAGCGCGGTTCTAGCGGTTGGAGCGGTCCTTAACCCGAACCACGAACTTCAATCCTGACCACACTTCGCTTATGGCGCAGACTTTCACATCCACCAGGCCCGCCTCCAGGCCAATTCGGCGAACTTCTTTTTCAGTGAGGTCGGAGGCAACTCCAGAGGTCTTTTTAGGCCAGCTTACCCACAGCATGCCGGCGGGAGCGAGTTGTCTGGCAACGCTAGTGAATTGCTTCTTCATCTCGGCTTGAGTCGTGGTGAAGATGATCGCGAAATCGAGCGGGCCGTGCCCATCGGTCGCTATGCGGCAGCCCTGCAAGGCTGATTTCAATTCTGCCTTCACTTCGGCCGGCAACCCCAGCAGGGCAATGCGAAACTCCGGCTTGATGCCGAGCTTTTTGAACAGCGGGTTGCCGGAGTATCCCGCCATGGCGAGGTTTATTTAGGGGCGTAGTACCCGCGACGGCTGCGGACGCGGAGGCCTTTATGATTCTGGGCCAGGATTTCGATAGTGTGATAGCGGCCGTCGGAATGCAGATCGGCTGGCCGATAAGAGAGCGCGTACTGGCTTCGCAACTCATCCTGGATTTCCGCGAATGCATTCGCTACATCCCCAAGTTGAAATGGAAAGAAGGGGCGGCCACCGGTAGCTTCCGCAATGCGCTCCAGAACTTTGTCTCCGCGCTGGCGGGTGCCGCTCATATTGGTGCTGATGGTGTAAACGATGACTTCGGCTCGCTGCGCCATCTCAATTGCTTCCTCGCGCGTGACATGGCTTTGATTGTCGTCGCCATCGCTCAACAGAATGACGGCTCGCCGCACCGTCCCGGTCTGCGGAGCTTTGATCAGCTTGTCGCGGCAGGCAAAGTACAGCGCGTCATACATCGCAGTGCCGCCCCCCGGACGTAGCGCGCGAACCCCGCGCGAAAGCGCTTCGGTGTTGTCGGTAAAGTCCTGCGTCACTTCCGGGGTCACATCGAAACCAACAACGAAAGCCTTGTCATATCTCGGCCGCACCGTCTGATTCAAAAACTCAATCGCTGATTCCTGTTCGAACTTGAAGCGATCGCGCACCGAATTGCTGGCGTCGATGAGCAGCCCGACTTGGAGAGGTAAATCCGTTTCATTGTGAAAGCTGCGGATTTCCCGGGCCGGCTTATTGTCATCGATGACCTCAAAGTCAGCGCGTTTCAGATCTTTTACATAGCGGCCGTGCTTGTCGGTGACCGTGAACACCACATTGACTTCGTTCACCGTACTGCGAATCGTGGCCGCAGGTTCGTCCTCTTGAGCTGATGCGGAATCGGGGCGCGGTGGCGACCCGGCGTCAGGCCGGGGTGACTCGGCGGGGGGCGGCGCAGGCTGAACTTTCACCGCAGCCGGGGATGGGCTTGGCGAAGATGGCACAGTCTGGGGCCGGGTCCGCTGTTGCGAAGCGGATGGAGCCGCAGGCAGGTCGCCCGGTCCTGAATCCTGCCCGAAAACCCGAGAAAGCAGCAGTAGGAACCCCAGGAACGTCATGAAACGTGGAAGGTACATTTTGCTTACATTATAGCGTCAGGCCGCAACCTGCTGGTCCGGCGACCGAATGATAGTGGTCATACGCGTATACAGATCGTTGATGAAGTCATTCCGCGCGGAGCCGTTTTTCAGGCGGAGAGAGGGATGTGGCGCAAATCGCGACAAACGTTCAGGCGGTATTAACCAGAGATTCGGCACAAAAAATCCTGCAATTCCGCCGGCAGGGAGCGCGAAAATGAAAGCTGCGCGCCCGTTCGTGGATGCTGAAACTGCAGCGCGGTCGCGTGCAGGAAATTGCGCTGGAGAGAGAGTGGGTACGCTCCCCCAATTCGTACCTCGCGTGGCGCCCCATAAAGCGTGTCCCCAACTACGGGATGACCCAGAGAAGCCAGATGCACGCGAATCTGGTGGGTCCTGCCAGTGTCGATCTGGATTTCCAGCAGTGTAAATTTACTGCCCTTTGCATCGATGCGCTCTTGCACAGCATAACGAGTGACGGCCGAGCGGCCACCCTCGCGCCGCGTCGTCATGCGGGTACGACGCACCCGATCGCGGCTGATGCCGCTGGCAATCGTCCCTCGATGCTTGTTTACTTGACCATGCACCAAAGCAATGTAAGTTTTTTTGACCTTGTGATGGACAAACTGCGCCGCCAGCCTCCGATGCGCTTCGTCGTTTTTTGCAACCAGAATCAGCCCGCTGGTGGCCTTGTCCAGCCGGTGCACAATGCCCGGTCGCAACTCGCCGCCTATGCCGGAAAGCGCCTTGAAGTGGTGTAGCAGGGCATTGACCAGCGTGCCACGATTGCGCTGGTCTTCGGTAGCGCCCGCGCCGGCGTGCACCATCATTCCCGCTGGCTTATTGATAACCGCGAGATCGTCATCTTCATACACAATGTCGAGGGGAATCTCTTCCGCAATGGCTCGTAGAGGAGCAGGTCGCACTGACCCGACAACCGCGATCTTTTCGCCGCCGCGCAGTCGCTGGGATGGCTTGGCGGCGACGTCATTCACCAATACTTTTTGTTCTGCGATGAGTTGTTGCACCCGGGCGCGGCTGGTTTCAGAAAGGTGTCCAACGAGAAACTGGTCGAGCCGCTTGCCCGCGCCGTCCGCGGCGACCACAATCGAGATGGGAAGTTGTCCCGGCACAGAGGATGAAGTTGACGCTCACCGGCAGCCCTCAGCCACAATGCAGCCGGAGATCATCCGTAGAGTTACGAATCGATCGCCTACTCTGCCCTCTGGATGCAGTGAAAAATCTTACCGGGCAGCGCGGACCGGCACCGGCTTGGACGCCCCGCTGCGCAGCCACCAGATCAGCCCGCCGGTAATGACCAGAAAAATCGAAATCAGCTGCGTTCCAGTCATCGCCCCACCGAAAACCGACCCCCGGCCGGGGTCGTCACGAATAAATTCCAGGAAAAACCGCGCCACGCCATAAAGAATCAGGTAGGCGCCGAAGATTTGACCATCGAATCGCTTGCGCTTGAACATCCACATCAGAATAAAAAAATTAGCCAGCTCAACCGCCGATTCAAAAAGCTGCGTCGGCTCAAGCGCCTGATTCAGCGGAGTTCCCACCAGGTCGTTCGGAATCCTGTTCGTGAAAGTCACACCCCAAAAG